>JAYUXQ010000241.1:0-5179 GCA_043752905.1 Nannocystis sp.
TCACCGCGATGGACCCCGAACTCGAGGTACAGCACGGGCACATCACCGAGCTGCGCGGCGATCTGCGCGTAGGTCTCACGCCGGTCGAGCACCCGCTTCGAAGTATCAAAGCCCTGCGCCGCCATCCAGCGCCCGACCTCGAGGTAGTTGATCGCCGCGTTGAGGCGATGGATCGCGCCCGCCGACAGGCGCGCCCCGATCCTCGTCAACAGTCTCTTGAAAACCCGCCCGCCGCTCATGACTCGATCTCCCGCGTCGGTCGCACCTCAAACAGCCCCGAGAACCAGTTGACGAACCGCAACGCTTCGGGAGTGTCATGACGCAGCGTCCCATATTCGAGGGCGCGCCCGAGGGGATGGCCAGATGGGTCTTGCCACGACAACCAGGCATGCATCGCCCCCTTTGCCAGGTGGAGCTCCTTCAAGGGCGCTTTCAGCTCAATCGCCCGTCTCGTCGCCTCGCAAGCGTGCTGCCAGACTATATCACCAGGGGGCACCATGCCGACCAGAAAGTCTTCGAGCATGCCTCCCTGCACATTGTCGGGCATGACCCACACGCCGAACCGTGGCGGTCCGGGCAGGATCATGCCGCCGACGACAGGTCTCGCGGGTAGGTCGAGCCCCGTGCCGGACAGGATCACCTTGAGCTGCGCCCATCGGTCATACGGAGGGTGATCCGCGTCCAGGACGACACCGATTCGGCGATGCCCGCCCTTGATCGTCAGTCCTATGTTGGAGAGTAGATCCTCCACACCGCCATGCGCGCGCACGAAGGGCATTTTCGCACCGTCGAAGTCATGTCCGTTGCGACGCAGCAAATTGATGACGACGAACTGGTCGTCCGGCCCCTCCACGAGTAATTGGAAGGGGCTGTTCTTCGCCGGCTTGCTCATCCCGTTACTCCACGCATCTCTATCCCCGCTGCCGCTGCCGCTGCGAGTTCATCGGCGCTGTAGAGCACCGTTGCGCCCCTATGTTTCTCGACGCGGTGCAGCAAGACGGCCGGCCTGAGTTCCGGTTGGTCCTCACAAAGCGCTGCCAGAGCGTTGACACAGTCCATGCTGTGCGTCGTGGCGAAGACCTGGATCTTCCTGCGGAGCGCCGTCTGGATGACAAGCTTCCACATCTTCGCCATCACGGTATGGTGAAGGCCGGTATCTATCTCGTCGATGAGGACCGTGCCGTTTGCGGACCGTGCAAGGCAAGCGGAGAGCGCAAGCAGACGACGAATACCATCACCCATGCTTCCGAGGGGTACGCGCTGATCACTTCCCTCCATGCGCAGGACGAACGCGCCAGCGCTGACCTCGCGACTTACAGCGGCGAGTCGTTCGATCCGTGGTTCCACGACACGAAGCGAATCCAACACCATAGTTTCTTCAGCTCCCAGTACAATCCCATCCCACAAGCGCACGAGCTGCTGAGGACTCAGCCCTGCAGTCGTGATGAAGTTGAAGGGCACTCCTTCATCTTCACCAAGTCGGCGGCGCGCGGAGAGATATTCGAGATAGGGCACTCCTCCAAGCCCAGTCAGGGGAAGCAGTGCTTCGACGTCCTCCTCCCAGCCCTTGGTCCACACCCGTAGGCCCAAGATCTCGTCTTCGAGGCTGCCACGCTCTTCTCCATCGAGTCCGCTCAAGACCTCCTGCCTGTCGACCCTGGAGCGCTGAAGCCGTTCGCCGAGGCGGCGTAGCTCGGTCTCGCTCAGGCGATCTTTCGGGACTTGGACGTGTACGGAGCGTTCGCCGCCATTTTGTCCGCGAACAGAGAACTCTGTACCTGGCTGAAGTTTGTGGCCATGAAAGAGGTGACAGACATCCACAAGCTGTTGTCTGTCGCTCCGTAAAGTTTCATCACGGCGAGCACAACCGGCAAACAACGAACGCGGCTCACCGCGCCCGAGAAAGATCTCCACCGCTTCGAGTAACGAAGTCTTGCCAGAGTTGTTCGCCCCTACGAACAGGTTGACAGGGCCGAGCCGTTGTACCTCGAGCTCCCGCAGGTCGCGAAAACCGGACACGTGAAGAGAGGTGAGCATGGCCCGGCGATGGTCGCCCAGAACGCCCGCCCGGTCCAGTTCCGGGCTACTCGAGCTCCCGCGGGGCGAACTCTCGCGCGAGCACGCCGGCCCGGCGCAGCTTCTCCTCATAGATCAGCAGGTCGATGAGCATCGGGTACCACAGCGCGTGCATGCCCGCGTGCATGAGCCCGGGCAGCCCGTCGCGCCAGGCGCCTTGCACGACCACGGCGCGGAAGTTGAACGCGAACGGCCGGAGGAACAGCGGCATTTTATTATAGGCCCAGCGGATCCCGATCATGCGGGCGGCCTTGGTGCGCAGGCCGAAGCCTTGCAGGCCGCGCTTGCGGTCGATGTTGTCGAGGTACGCGAGCGCCTCCTTGCGCGCGTAGCCGATGTGCTTTGAAAACAGGTGCGTCAGCGGTCGGGCGTCGCGGTGGATCATCCGCGTCCTGAGCACCTTGATCTTCATCTCGCGGTCGTCGACGCGCTCGTTGATGCCGCGGCCGAAGCGGGCCTTCTCCGGTCGCATCAGCCGCAGGACCATCGAATTCGTGAACTCGCCGTGGGTGAGCCGGTGGCCGAGGACGCGAACATCGAGGCGGACGTACGCGCCGTCGACTCGGTCTTCAGCGCAGGTCGCCAGCACCTCGTCCCACAGTTCTTTCGAAAATTCCTCGTCGGCGTCGAGGAAGAAGATCCATCGGTAGCGGTCGGCGACCTGCTCGAGCGCGAAGTTTCGCTGGCTCGCGTAGTCGACGAAGGGGTGCACGATGAACTCGGCGCCGTGCTCGCGGGCGACCTGCTCGGTGCGGTCGGTCGACTCCGAGTCGACGATGATGACCGGCGCGCGGGCACCGATCGATGCCAGGGCCTTTGGAAGATTGAGCTCCTCGTTGAAGGTCAGCATCACCACCGCGAAGGGGGCGCGTGCGGCCGTGGCTACCTCGCTCATGCCGGCACCGTAGGGGCTTTTGCGGCCGCCGGCAACGCGGCGGCCTCGGACAGCATGCGGAGGCTCGCGCCGACCACCATCCCGACCATCGGGACCAGGAAGTAGCTCTTGTACGACGCGGCGGTGACCAGGTACACGAGCACGCTCGCCGCGCCGCCGAGCACCGTGGCGCGTAGCAGCTTCGGCGCGCGCAGGGCCTGGCGGGTCAACCCCCACAGCGGCATGGCGAACAGCGCCGAGCCGACCAGCCCGAACTTCCACAGGTGATAGGCGAGCATGTTGTGGACGTAGGAGACCACGAAGCCATCGACCACGAAGTCCGCGCCGAGCCCCGCGCCGAACACCGGCATGCGCGTGAAGTACTCGAGGCACAGGCCGATCTCCCTGACGCGGCCGTCGACCGTCGCCTGGTTGCCGAGGCGGAGGTACTGCGCGCCGAGGTCGAACGCGCTGGCGGTAAACAGGACCACCAGCAGGCCGGCGAGGCCGCCGACCAGCAGGCCGCGGGCCGGTCTGCGCACGTAGAGCGCCGTCAGTAACCCCAGCACCAGTCCCAGGACCATGCCGCGGCTGACCGTGGCGATCACCGACAGCACGAGCACCCCCTGTGCGGCGGTCAACGCCCAGCGCTGGAACTTGCTCCCGACTTGCCGGTACAGGAAGGCAGCGCAGTAGACGCCGACCAGCGCATGGCCGGCGATCACCTTGAAGTGATAGTAGGTCGACCGCAGTCGGCCGAGGTCGAAGCTCGGCATGCGGACCAGCGAGATCATGCCGTCGGTCAGGCACACCACGAGGACCGCGGCCAGCACCCACCGCGGCCTCGCGGCCCCGCGACCGGCGCACAGGCCCATGGCGAACAGCACGTAGGGCAGCGCGTCCTCGAGGGCCTGGGCGAGCGAGTTGCCGCGAAAGATGCCGACCATCAGGCTCAGGCCGAGCGCCACCAGCCACGGGGCGAGCAGCGCCAGCTCGGCGCGGGCGGCCGAGCTGCGCACGAAGCCGCCGAGCCCGGCCAGCATCACCAGCCCGAGGAAGCCGACGATGGGGATCGTCAGGCCGTCCGGGAAGGTCGGCAGGGCCAGCGTCAGCAGCATGGCCGCCGCGGCGAACAGCGTCGTCAGCACGGACCGGCACGCTAGCACGATGGGGCGAGGGCACAGCGCGTCTCGCATCGCCTGGGGTCCTGGGGGCCCAACCCCTTCGCCGCGAACGGCCGCGATCCTTGCCGATCCCGGCAAGCGGTACATCGGTTCAGTGCGCAGCGGTCAGCACGGGGTCCATCGCACACCCGGATCGGCGGCCGCGGAATGTCCGCGAAGCCCGCGGTTGCTGTCCTGACGCTGTCAAATTTTCGGCTCTTTCAGGCACTGGCGATCGTCGGTGCGGGCCCCGCCTCAATCTCCCTGCGATCTGCGATCATGGGTCTTCATCGCCTGGATCCAGCACCGATCTCCCGTGGACGCGGCCCAAAGCCCGCGCAAAGTGGGTTCCGGGCCTTGCACGGGGGGGCTCGATTGCATAGCTTGCAGTCTCTCGCGTCGGCTCGCGACGCGCGCGGGATCCGGGGATCTTGGTCATGCACCGGCAATGGTTGGACTGGCATCGACCGCTGCTGCCCGCGGCGGCCGCCTGGCTCATCAGCCAGCACAGCGACGGCAAGCGCTGCGACCTGCGGCAGGTTCGTTGCGTCCTGCCGGGCAGCCGCGCCGGTCGCCTGCTGCTGCACGCCTTGCTGGCCCAGTGCGCCGAGCAGGGCCTGCGCCTGGTCCCCCCGCAGGTGCTGACCCCCGGGACGATGGTCGACCAGCTGGTCCCGCCGACCCCCGACACCGCCTCGGCCCTCGAGTGCACGCTCGGCTGGATGCACGCGCTGCGCGACGCCAGCGTCGACGAGATCGCGTCTCTCCTCCCGAGCCGCCCCGACTCGCAGGACTGGCCGGCCTGGCACGAGCTCGCCGGGCAGATCGGTCGCATCGTCGAGGAGCTGGCCGGTGAGCTGCTGAGCCTGCGCGACGTCTCCCGCGTCGCCGCCCGCATGGACATGGAGCGCGAGGCTCAGCGCTGGGCCGTGCTCGAGCACCTCGCCGACCGCTACCGTGAGCGCCTGCGTCGCTGCGCCCGGGTCGACCCACACGAGCGCCGCCGCGAGGCCGTCGCCGCGCTCGTCGACGCCGACGTCCCGGTCGACCCCGGGTACCAGCTCGT
>JAYUXQ010000242.1:0-5179 GCA_043752905.1 Nannocystis sp.
GGCGGCTCGTCCTCGCCCTCGGACTTCGGGTACGGGCGGAACGGGTCGGCTGTCCATTCGAACACGTTGCCGACCACATCGAACAGGCCGGCCTCGGTGCGGCCCTCGGGGAAGCTCGCGATCGGCGCGGTGCCGAAGTGGTCGTCGGATCCCGCGTACAGCGGCTTGACCTCGCTCAGCCCCTGCTGCTTGCGCCAGTCCACGCACTCTTTCCCACAGCCGTTGAGGTGGCGCTCGCTCGGCGGGTCGTCGCCCCACGGGAACGTGCGACCGTCGGACCCGCGGGCCGCGAACTCGAACTCTTTCTCGGTCGGCAGGCGGCGGCCGTGGACCTTGCAGTACTCGTCGGCCTGGGCCCAGCTGACGCAGTTGATCGGGTGACGGCCGCGGTCCTCGGCGCCGAAGTTGCAAAGCGGTGAAAACGCCGCGCGCGCCTTCTCCCAGTCCGACTTCTTCATCGAGCCCTGCGGCCACCACGAGTCGCTAAACGCCCGCTTGCACTCGCCGCGGTCCGAGCACTTCACGTAGTCCTCGGTGGTCACCTCGTTCATGTCGATGCAAAACGGCCCGACATCGACCTTGTGCGCCGGGCGGGCCATCCCCAGCACCGCCTTGCCCGCGTCGCTGCCCATGAAGAAGGGCCCACCCTTGAGCAGCGCCATGCCCTCGGGGCAGGGGGTCCCCGGCGTCGGTGTGACCACTGGCGTCGGCACATCCGGCGCGACCACGGCTCGCGTTGGTTCGACGGCCTGCGTCTCGCCGGTGGTCCGCGGCTTTATCGCCTGGACCACGCCGAACGCGACGCCCGCGGCGAGCAGCGCCCCACCGACCGCGTACGCCGCCACGCTCCCGGAGGACCGCGGCCGCTTGACCCTGGGCCCCGCGCTGTTGACCGTCATCGGCGAACGTGCCGTGCCCGGCGCGAACTCGGTGCGGCCCGGGCCGGGCTGCGTCACCCCGGACCGCGGGATCCCGCCGGGCGCATCCGCGATCCGGCTCGACATCGAGGTCACCTTGAGCGGCTCGAGATTGGTCACGGGCCCGATGAGCGACAACTGCTGGTCGCCGATCGGCAGCGGCACGTAGTCACGCAGGCCGAGGGCCGCCGCGAGGGCCATCCAGAACTCGGCCATGCTCGCGTAACGATCGGCGACGCGCAGCGCGACCGCCCTTTGAAACACCTGCTCGACCGCGTCGCTGACCTCGAGCCCCTGCGTGCGCGGCGTCGGCCGGCAGTCGGGGTTTTGCGAGGCGAAGGCCAGCTGCATGAACGCGTCGCCGAACAGCGCCGGCACCCCACCGCGCATCAGCTCGACCATCACGAGCGCCATCTGATACACGTCGGTCCACGGCCCGGTCGCGCCGAAGCTGCGGTCGAACTGCTCCGGCGCGCCGTAGCTCGGCGTGAAGCTCGAGATCTGGGCGCCGGTCGCCTTGAGCGCGGCCGCAGATTGCTGCTGCATCACCTTGGCGATGCCAAAGTCGAGCACCTTGATCACCACACCGAGCGCCAGCTCCGGGCCGAGCACGAAGAAGTTGGCCGGCTTGATGTCGCGGTGCGCGACCCCGCGGGCGTGCGCGAGGGCCAGCGCGCGGGCCGGTCCGTCCATCAGCGAAAACGCCTCGAAGATCCCGCGCGGGGTCCCGAGCGGCTGGCCATTGTTCGCGCCGATGTGATCCTCGAGCGGCTTGCCGTCGAGCCACTCGAGCACCATGTACGGCAGCCACGCGCCGCCGGGGGTCGTCAGCGTGCCGATGTCGCGGGCCTGGACGATGCCGGTCGTGCGGCTCGACAGCGCCGTCAGCAGCTTGCCTTCTTGCACGAACTGGTCGAGCAGCTCGTCGCGCATCTCGACCGGCGCGTTCGACAGCGCCGTGAAGCACTTGAGCGCGACCGGCTCGTCCCAGATGCGGTGCATCGCGCGGTACACCACGCCAAAGCCACCCTCACCGACGACCCGCTGGATCGTGTACTTGTCGGCCACGATCGTGCCGACGAGTCCGAAGCGATCGTTGGGGGCGTTCAAGGTGGCGCGATTGTAAGGCACTCGCCCCGCGCTGGCACGAAGTGAACTCCTCGCAAAGATCCTGATCTGCCCGTGCCTCGTCGGTTTTTTGCAGCCCCGGCAGCACCCCGGTAGCCTCGGCCCCGGTCTCATGCCTGCCCTGCGCTGCACATCCGTCCTCGTCCTGCTCACCGTCGCCGCCCTCACGTCCGAGGCCCAGGCCGGGCGGATATCGCCCAGCGCGCAGCGCGCCACCCTCGAGACCCGCAGCGACGCGCCCTCGACCCCGGCCGCGAAGTCCGTCCGCAAGCTCGGCGCCGCCCGTGAGTCCGCCATGACCCGGGTTCGTGGCCGCGCGAAGGCCAGCGCGCCTGTCCCGAAGGACAGCAAGGTCGAGGTCGCCAGCGAGCCCGTCGTGCGCCCGCTGCGTCCGCGTCGCGACCCGCTGCTCGCCCGTCACCCGGCGGCGACCTGCACCCTCGATCCGCTCGCGGCTGTGGGTCCACGCCAGCACGGCCGGGCCCGCGAGTCCCTGCGCGAGTTCTACTGGTCGGACATGGCCCGCTTCTTCGAGACCGCCGCCGACATGGCCGAGCCCGTCCCGCAGCAGGTCGCCGACCCGGCCTTCGTGGCGACCGAGCAGGTCCTGCGCGATCTCCCCCCGGCCGTGCGCGGCCCGCTGGCGACGATCGCGGGGGCCCGCGTCGTCGACCGCCTCGGCGAACGCGAGTTTGGCAAGGTCAGCAAGCTGCTCGCCAGCCTCGCGCCAGCGCAGGTCGCAAGCCTGCTGCGAGCCGACGCGCCGACCCTGCGCGCCCACGTATGGAGCTGGCTGGCCACCACCAGGACGGGCGGCTGTCACCTCGGCCACCTCGACCTCGACTTCATCGAGGCCGCCGTCGCCGACCGCAGCGTCGCCGTCGAGCACGGCGACGACCTCGTCTACCGGTCGCTCGGAGACCACGCGCTGGCCGCTCGCGCCCGCCTGGCGACCCTCGACGCCCCGCGCTTCGACGCCTTCCTCGTGCGCCTGACCACCGCCGGCGAGGTCGACCCGCTGGTCCGCGCCACCGCCCACGGCGTCCTGCTACGCCGCGGCCACTGGGACACCCTGGCGACTGGCCTGCGCGACGCCAGCCCGTCCGTACGCGCCGCAACGGCCGCGGGCGCGATCGAGATGAACCGCGACCGCGTCGAGCCGACCATGCTCGAGCACGCCGCCGGCGATCCGGCCGACCTCGTCACCGAGCTGATCGTCGGCGCCCTGCTCGGCGTCTACGACCCGCACAACCAGGGTCGCCCTGTCCTGCGCGGCCCGCTGGCGAGCGCGAAGGACGAGCGCCTCGCCGCCGCCGTCGCGCGCTGGCGCGGCCGCGGCGACCCGCTCGAGCCCCTGCCCGCCCCGCATCGTCCGCTGCGCTTTGGCGCCCCGGTCCACGTCGAGCCCGTCGCCGTCGCCGCGGCCCGGCCCGAACCTGTCCCTTCGACCAGCCTCGCCGCGCACGTTCCCGCAGCGGAAGTGACTGCAGCGCAACCTGTCCCTTCGGACAGCCCGGTCGCCCGCGCCGAGCCCGAGCCGCGCCGCCCGCGCGAGCCCTCGCTCCCCGGCGTGCTCGACGAGCCCACCGACGACGACCTCCCGCCCGGCGCCCCGTGAATCCGCCCGCTGACCCGCTACACCTGCACCGAGGCGCACGGGGCCGGCGCCCCGGGCAACTGTAGGCAATACGCGACGAACGCCGCGAACACCGGCCGCGCCGCCCCCTCGGTCGGCAGCGCGTGCAGGTGCAGCGCCGGCAGCACATTGACCTCGAGCAAGTAAGCTGTCCCCCGGGACAGCTCCGGCGCCCGTTTGAAAGCGTCCATCGTGCCGCGCAGGTCGACCCCGCCGACGTCGACCCCGAGCAGCGCGCAGGCCCGCTGTGCGACCGCCACCCAGCCCGGATGCACCTCCTCGCTGCGATCGATCACCGCAGACTCCTCGCCGGTGACCTCGATCTCGAGCCCGGCCGGCACGGTCCCCGCGACCCCGTGCACCCGCAAATGCGGCACCAGATCCTCGTCCGGCTCGAGGCGGTCCATCGGCTGCAAGCCAGGCGCGTCCCACGAGCCACGCCGCGGGTCGGCGTTGAGCGCCGTGACCTGCTCCGCCACATCGCCGGCGCGCAGCCGCGGCCGCTGGACCTCGCACGCGGCGACGAAGCGCCCGCCGATCACCGCCACCCGCAGGTTCGTCCCCGCGACATATGGCTCGACCACCACCTCCTCGTCGAGGTCGGCTCCCTGCGCCCGCGTCCGCGCCCGCCGCAGCACCGCCATCGTCCGCACCTCGGTCGTCACGCCGACACCGCGGTTCCCCCAGTTGGGCTTGACCACCACCCGCCCAAACTCCGCCAGCATCGCCGCCGCGTCCCCCGTGTCATCGCCCTCGTCGAGCAGCAGGTCCGGCACACACGGCAACCCATGACCGCGCAGCAGCGCGCGGCTCAGGTGCTTGTTGTTCGCCAGCGTCTGCGCCACCTGCGTGAGGAACGGCGAGCGCGTCTTGCTGATCACCACGCTGCGCTCACCGTGGACCAGGCGCAGCAAAAAGTCCGTGTGCCGCTCCCCCAGCGCCTCCGCGCGCGCCCCGAGGCGCTGCGCCGCCGCGACGATCAGCAGGTTGGTGCGACTCCACATGGCCCTACGAACCTGTCGTATAGGACAGCAGGTCACCCTCCCCGGTGATCACCGGGCCTGGCTCCTCGAGCCTGCGCTGCAGATACGGCGGCAGCTCGAGCATCGCGCGATGCGAGGTCGGCGTGTACACGCGCAGCGCCCCGAGCCGCGAGATCCGCTCGGCGAGGTCCGCTGGCTCACGCGGGATCGCACGCTTGGCCACGATCGCAAACCCCCACAAACAATGAAACGAGGGCACATACGTGTGCGCGAACTCGACGAACGGGAACACCGCCTGCAGCGTGCTACGCACCGCGCGCGACATCCGGAGGTCGATCGGGTCGAGCTCCCCGGACTGCAACACGGCGATGCCGTCATCCGCCAATGCACGGGCCACCTGCGCGAAGAACTTTGTCGAGAACAGGGCCGCCGACGGGCCGTCCTCGACCGGGTCGGTGATATCGAGGAAGATCGCGTCGTACTCGCCGGGTGTCGCGGTCGCCAGCGTGGTCTGA
>JAYUXQ010000243.1:0-5178 GCA_043752905.1 Nannocystis sp.
ACCAGCGCCTCCACGAACCCCACCGGCAGCGACACCACCAGCGCCGATGAGTCGACCACCAGCCTCGACACCGGCACCGGCACCGCCACCGCCACCGCCACCGAGGGCAGCAGCTCCTCCGCGAGCACCGGCGACACCACGACCGGCACGACCACCGGCGGCACGACCGGCGACGGCTCGACCTCCACCGGCATGCCCGAGGGCTGTGACGACGGCCAGAAGAACGGCGATGAGACCGACGTCGACTGCGGCGGCCTCACCTGTACCGGCTGCGCCGAGGCCCAGGTATGCACCGTCGACACCGACTGTCTCAGCGGCTCCTGCGACGCCGACACCTGCGTCGCTGCCAGCTGTATCGACACCAAGAAGAACGGCGGCGAGACCGACATCGACTGCGGCGGCCCCGACTGCGACCCCTGCCTCGACGGCGAGTCCTGCGTCGCCGGCAAGGACTGCGAGAGCGAGGTCTGTGACGCCGACCTGTGCCTCGCGGCCGCCTGCGACGACCTGGTCCAGAACAGCGACGAGACCGACGTCGACTGCGGCGGCGCCACCTGTGCGCCGTGCGGCGTCGGCCTCGACTGCGCGCTCCCGGCCGACTGCGAGAGCGGCGTGTGCAAGGACAGCGCCTGCGACCCGCCGACCTGCAACGACGCCGTCCAGAACGGCATGGAGGCCGGCGTCGACTGCGGCGGCAACGCCTGCGCCCCGTGCCAGCTCGGCAGCCTGATCCTCAACGAGGTCGACTACGACAACGTCGGCGACGACAACGCAGAGTTCGTCGAGGTCTACAACAACACCGGCGGCCCCGTCGACCTCGCCAACATCCGCCTCGTCCTCGTCAACGGCGGCAACAATGCCACCTACCTCAACCTCGGCCTCGCCGCCGGCGGCATGCTGCTCCAGGGCCAGTACCTCGTCGTCGGCCCCGCCGCGCTCACCGTCGGGCCCGGGGTCGTCAAGGTCAACTTCGTCGCCGTCAAGGACAGCGTCCAAAACGGCTCGCCCGACGGCATCGCCCTCGTCGACACCACCACCATGAAGGTCCTCGACGCCCTCTCCTACGAGGGCCCGATGACCGCGACCACCGTCACCGGCGTCCCGGGCGTGACCAACCTCGTCGAGGGCATGGCGCTCAACGCCAACATCCAGGACAACAACGAGGAGATCCGCAGCCTGATCCGCTTCCCCAACGGCAACGACAAGAACAACGCCGCCACCGACTGGATCGTCAGCAAGAACCCGACCCCGGGCGCGGCCAACAAGCCCTGAATCGACCACAGGCCTGTCTTTTCGGACCTGTTCCTTCGCACATGTCCTCTGGACCAGACCTGTGGTTGTTCGGCTACGGCTCGCTGGTCTGGCGGCCGGACTTCGACCACCGCGAGCGCCGGCCCGCGGTCATCTCCGGGTGGACCCGCCGCTTCTGGCAGGGCTCACCCGACCACCGCGGCGTCCCCGGGGCGCCGGGCCGCGTCGTCACCCTCATCCCCGAGCCCGGCGCGCGCTGTCATGGCGTCGCCTACCGCGTCTCACCCGAGGTCGCCGGGCACGTCATCGCCGGCCTCGACCACCGCGAGCGCGGCGGCTACGCCAGCGTCACCCTCGACGTCGAGCTGCTCGGCGGCCCGGCCTCGCAGCGCACCGCCGCCCACATGTACGTCGCCACGCCCGACAACCCGCACTACCTCGGCCCCGCCCCCACGGACGCGATCGCCAGGCAGATCCTGCGCAGTCACGGACCCAGCGGCCCCAACGTCGAGTATCTGCTGCGCCTGGCCGACGCCCTGCGTGAGCTGGAGGCGGAGGACGATCACGTCTTCACCCTCGAGCGCACCCTGCGGGCCCTACAAGGCCCATCCGGCCGATGACCGGATGACGACGCACCGCGTGACCGCAGACGCAGGCTCGTCGGCCTGCGCTACCCTCGGGGCTGCGATGCTCGCTGCCTCTCCCTCGCGCCGCCTCACCCCGCTCGGGGTCCTCGGCGCGCCGTGGCTCGCCGGCTGTCTCCTCACCGTCAATCCCGCATACGAGGACACCGGCGACCTCACCACTACCACCACCACTGGCACGCCGCCGATCGACACGACCACCGGCGAGCCCACGTTCCCCTGCCCCGACGACCAGCCCTTCTCGCTGTGGTACCCGGACGCCGACGCCGACACCTACGGCGATCGCAATGCCACCCCTGTGATGGCCTGCGAGGCCCCGGACGGCCACGTGCTCGACGACGGCGACTGCAACGACAAGGCCCCGGAGATCCACCCCAAGCTCGCCGAGCAGTGCAACGGCTTCGACGACAACTGCAACTCGCTCGTCGACGAGTCGAGCCAGGACTGCGGCGCCTGCGTCATCGACGTCACCGACGGCTTCGTCTACTGGATCTGCGCCGAGCAGGGCGGCATCGACCGCGCCGAGGCCCACAAGCGCTGCCTCGCGCGCAGCAGCAGCAAGGAGAACGCCGTGCGCCTCGCCAGCATCCACGGCGCCGACGAGCACGCCCGCCTCGCCGAGCTGGTCGGTCTGCACATCCCGCCCGTCGGCGGTGAACAGCACGCCTGGATCGGCCTCATCAAGCGCGACGAGCCGGCCCAGAGCTGCGACCCGCCCGACCCGGTCACCGCCTGGCAGTGGGACGATGGCAGCGACTTCGACCTCGCGCCGCCGCCGTGGAACTTCAGCCAACCCGACAGCGCCCCCGCCACCTGCACCTGCGACGTCGCCACCGGCTGCGTCGAGAACTGCGGCGAGTTCATGGTCGTCCCCGCCAAGGCGCTGTCCGGCTGGAACGACGCCCGCTGCGACGCCACCACCGCGACCGGCTTCATCTGCAAGACCCGCCGCGACCCCGTGCTGTTCCCCTGAACCCCGCGACCGCTCGACCCGCGAACGCGACCGTTCACCCGACCTCCCACCGCCCTCTCGCCTTGACCCTGTCACGCTGTCCCCGTGACCGCCCTCAAGCTCGCGCTGCTCATCGCCTGCTGCCTGGCACTCGCCCCGCTCGCCCTGCTCGGCATGGCCCTGTTGCCGCTGCTCGACCTGCGCCCGCTCACGGAGGACCTGTGATGCATGTCAATCACAAGCGCCTGTTCGACCTCGCGCTCCTGCTCCCCCTCGTCCCGCTGTTCGTCACCGTCACCGGCCTGCTCGCGCTCGCCGTGCTGCTCGCCGACGGCCGCCCCATGTTCTTCCGCCAGCCCCGCCTCGGCGCGCAGCAACAGCCCTTCACCGTGTGGAAGCTGCGGACCATGACCTGCGAGGCCGAGCTCGCCGCGCGTACACCGACCCGCCTCGGTCAGTGGCTACGCCAGCGCGGCCTCGACGAGCTGCCGCAGCTCTTCAACGTCCTCCGCGGCGACATGAGCCTGGTCGGTCCGCGGCCGCTCACCCCCGCCGACGCCGCCCGCCTCGGCGCCCTGCACCCGACCTTCACCGCCCGCTTCGCCGTCGCTCCCGGCCTCACCGGCCTCGCCCAGGTCTGCCTCGCCCAGGGCGTCGCCATGACCGCCCGCCTCGACGCCGCCTACGTGCGCCACCGCAGCGCCGCCCTCGACCTCAAGATCCTGCTGCGCACCGCGTGGATGAACCTCGTCGGCAAGCGCCGCGGCGCGATGCCCATGCCGGGCAATGTAGTCACCTGACCGGAGGGACAGTTCCTCGTCGTGATCACCTGGCCGAAGTGACATCCTCTCTCGCGTGAGCCTGCTACGCCACACCCTCCTCGCCCTGACCACCCCGCGCCGCCTCGTGCCGCTCGTGGTCGTCAGCGTGCCCCTGGTCGCCGCGCAGCACAGCCTCTCGCGCGACCCCCTGGCGATGCCCCTGGGCGTGCTCATGTGCGTCACCTTCGCCCTGCTCGCCCCATACCTGTGGCGCCGCCTCGCCGCCCACGCCGGCCGCCACGCCGCGCTCGGCCTCCTCGCCTACGCGCTCGCCGGGGCGCTCGTCGTCGCCACCCAGGGCATCGTCATCCCCCACGTGATCGGCATCGGCAAGACCCTGTTGACCGGCCGCGAGAGCGTGCTCGTCTCGCTCGCGCTGTTCTGGGTCGGCGGCTGGGGCCTCGGTCGCGACATCGAATTCGAGGCCGACCTCGAGCGCGCCCGCCTGCGCTCCGAGGCGCTCGCCCGCGAGGCCGAGCGCGCCCGGCTGCTCGCGCTGCGCGGCCAGCTCGACCCGCACTTCCTGTTCAACACCCTCAACGCGATCGCCGAGTGGTGTCGCACCGACGGCGAGGTCGCCGAGCGGGCCATCTTGCAATTGTCCTCCATGCTGCGCACGATCCTCGCCGGCGTGCCATTGGCAGCGTGGCCCCTGCAACGCGAGCTCGACCTGTGCCGTGAGCTGTTCGCCCTGCACCTGATCCGCGACCCCGGCCTGTTCTCGCTGCACATCGACGTCGAGCCCGGCGACCTCCAGGTCCCGCCCCTGCTGCTGCTCCCGCTCGCCGAGAACGCGGTCAAGCACGGCCCCGCCGCCGGCCACCGCGGCGAGATCCGCCTCGCGCTCGCGCGCGCCGGCGACACCGTCACCCTCACCCTCGAGAACCCCGGCCCGTACAACGGCCCCCGCCCCGGCAGCGAGGGTCTGCCGACCGTCCACAAGCGCCTCGCCCTCGCCTATCCTGACGGCACCGCCACGCTCGGGCTACGCGCGACCTCCCACGGCACCCTCGCCACCCTCACGCTCCCGACCACGCGCCCCACCGTTCGCACCTGACCCAAGAGCCATGTCACCGCTCCCCTTGCAAGTCGTCCTCGCCGACGACGAGCTACTCGCCCGCCGCCGCCTCGCGCGTTTATGCGGCGACCTGCCCGCTGTGCACGTGGTGGCCGAGTGCGACTCGGGCCAGGCGCTGCTCGCCCTGCTCGCCCGCGGCGAGCACGACGTCGACCTCGTCCTCCTCGACATCCACATGCCCGGCCTCTCGGGCCTCGAGACCGGCGCCCTGCTACCCGAGGACGGCCCCTACATCATCTTCACCACCGCCCACAGCGAGCACGCCCTCGCCGCCTTCGACCTCGGCGCCGTCGACTATCTTTTAAAACCGATCGACGCCGTGCGGCTCGGCAAGGCGCTCGCGCGCGCCCGTCACCGCCTCGGCCCGCAACCGACCACCCCGGCACCGGCGCTGGTCCGCCTGCCGATCACCACACGCCAGGGCATCCGCCT
>JAYUXQ010000244.1:0-5177 GCA_043752905.1 Nannocystis sp.
TGGAGGGCGATCGCGGTGTGGCGAGACTCGGCGGGCACGCGGGCAGGACCTACAAGGCGCGGATGCACCGTTGCAACGGCATCGTAGGCCGGATGACCGGATTAACTCAACGGGCGTGCGAGGCGCACCTTCGGGCACATCGCTCGGGGCCCGAGCCGGGGCGCGCATGCCCGTTCGGGGACCGGGCTCGTGCGGGCGGGTCGGGCGGTGATCGGAGATGATCGCGGGCCGGTAGTGGCGGGTGACGGGGCGGTCGCGGGCCGAGGAGCGTGGGGCGGGTGACGGAAAGCGGTCGCGGGCCGAGGAGTGGTGGGACGGGTGGCAGCGTCGGCGACGGGCCGGCGGTGCTCCGGGTCCCTGCGACGGCGCGTGCCCCCCATCGTACGTGCTCGGCGCATGGGCTTCGTTGCGGCGATATGGTCCTTGGGGCAGGTCGCGTGGGCGGGATGACTGTGCACCTGCGCGCGAGCGAGGGGCTCTGCCCCGAGCTTTGCATTGCGGGTTGCCGGCAACCGACTCTGGTCGAGGGGCGAGCACGTGGAGTTCGGCTCGACGACGCCATAATCGAGGGCCTCGATTGCGAATCGGATGGCCCGTGCGGACTCGCCACCCGAGCGTGTGAATTGCTCGCTGGGCCACCCACGCCCCTTTTTAAAAGGGCATCGGGGGTGGGGCCTCCAGGATGTTGGATTTGCCGGCGCCGTTCGGGCCGATGAGGCCGCTACGCGGCCGCTACGCGGCCGTGATGGCGGCGCAGGGGGTGTTCGAGAGGCCGATGTCGCTGCCGACCTCGGTGGCTTCCGGGACGACGGTGCGCAGGCAGGCGAGGAGGATGTCGGAGGTGTTCTCGGCGCTCGGGGAGGCGTAGTTGATGCCCGGGTGCTTGAGGGCGCCGCCGCCCTTGCCGGCGACGATGCAGGGCTGGTTGAACACGTCGTGGGTATAGCCGGAGGCGGCGTCGCTGCCGAGGAGGAGGCAGGAGTTGTCGAGCAGGTTGCCGTCGGCCTCGGGGGTGTCCTTGAGGCGCTTGAGCAGGTAGCCGAAGGCCTCGATGGTGTGCTTGGTGGCGGCGTCGACGGAGTCGTTCATGTTGGTGTCGTGGGTCATGTCGTGGTGACCCATGTTTTGGCCGAGCATGTGGAACACGGCGTAGCCGACCGAGCCGGTGTACTGGAGGCTGGCGACGCGGGTGATGTCGCAGCGGAAGGCCTCGACGAGCAGGTCGGCCATGATCTGGTTGACCTCGTCGAGCGGCTCCTTGCCCTCGAAGTCGTCGTTGCCGCTGACGGGCATCATCGGCAGCATGCACTCGGGGGCGAGGGCGTCGATCTGCTTGCGGATCTGCTCGACGGAGCTCAGGTGAGCGTCGAGGCGGATGCGGTCGGCCATGCCGACGCGCAGCTTGAGGCGCTTGACGTCCTCGGCGACGGCGTCGAGGGAGTTGAGGCGCAGGGGCTTGGTGGGGTCGTCCTGCGGGACGAAGCTGTCGAACAGCTTGGTGTACAGGTCCTTGGGATTGAAGATCTGCGGGAGGGCCTCGTCGGCGCTCTTGTGGGACAGGAACTGGAGGGTCGGGCCCTCGCTGGTGATCACGCGCTTGGAGACGGCGATCTGGACCGAGGGCAAGAAGGTCTGTTGACCGATCGCGGCGGCGGCGACCTGGTCGATCGTCGGGCCGCCGGACTTCGAGGAGTAGCTGTTGTCGGCGTGCGGGAGCTCGATGAAGGGGTGACCGGAGAAGAAGCCGGCGACGCCGTCGTGGTGGCCGCGGCGGTGGGCGCCGGCGGCCTTGATGTCGAAGCCGGTGAGGATCGAGCAATACTCCTGCACGCCCTCGAGGCCGGACAGCTGCGAGGTCAGCGGGTAGTTCGGGCCCTGCTCGGCGGGGCCCCAGCGCAGGCCGGCGCCGGGGTTGGTGACGTCGTTGAGGGCGACGCCGTTGCCGAAGAACCATGTGACGAGGCGACGCGGCAGCGGCTGGCCCTCGGCGAGGGCGGTGCCGTTGCTGTTGAGCATGGCGTCGAGCAGGGGGAGGGCGAGGGCGACCGAGGTCCCGCCGATGGCGCCACGGAGCATCGTGCGACGGCTGAGGCTAAAGCGGCTCATGGTGTGTCTCCTGGGAGTCGAGGACGAGGTCGTTACTCGGGGGTGCCGACGCGGAGGAAGGCGGGGCTGCTGACCAGCTCGACGAGCAGGTCCTTGAGTCGGAACTCGGCGGTGGCGAAGGCGCCGTCGACCTCGTCGAGGGCGACCTTCTCGCTGAGCAGCTCGAGGTGGCCGGTGGCGTGGCGGAACAGGTTGCGGACCATGCAGCGGGTGACATCGGGGCTGTCACGGAGGATCGTGCCGAGCTCGCGGGGGCCGTCGAAGAGGCCGAGGCCGATGACCTCCTCGGATGTGTCGAGGGTGACGCCGTTCTCGACGAGCCGGAAGACGCCGATGCCGTCGAAGTTCTCGAGGCCGAGGCCGATCGGGTCCATGAGGTCGTGACAGCCGGCGCACTCCTTCTTCTTGTGGCCGGCGAGGCGGTCGCGCATGGTCTTGTACTCCTCGCCGGCGGGCAGCTCGGTGACGACGTCGGGCGGCGGCGCGGGCATGCCCTGGCACATCAGGGCCTCGCGCACGAACTTGCCGCGCAGGGTCGGCGAGGTGCTCGAGATGTGCGCGTAGGAGGCGAGGAAGGCGGACTGCCCGAGGATGCCGCCGCGCTTGGTCTCCGGCGGGAGGTCGAAGCGCTGCCAGGTGTCGCCGAGCTGATTGGGGTCGGGGATGAGGCCGTAGAGGGCGGCGAGCGGGCCGTTGACGAAGGTGTAGGGGGCGTTGAGGATGTTGCGAAAGTCGCTGTCGGTGGTGAAGGCGACGTCGTCGATCAGCGCGAGGGTCTCCTGGCGCATCGCGGCGGCGAGGCCGGGGGAGAACAGGGGATAGGTGGCCGGGTCCTTGGGCAGCTCCTCGAGCGCGCGCAGCTTGAGGACCTCGGCGTAGAAGTTGCCGCTCGCCTGGCGAGCGCCGGGGGCCTCGACCATGGTCTCGGCGACGGCGCGGACCTGGTCGGAGGTGGTCAGGCCGCCAGCCTCTGCGAGCGCGAGCAGCTCGGGGCTGGGGGTGGTGTCGAGGAGGAAGAAGGAGAGGCGCGTGGCGAGCTCGATCGAGGTGAGGTTACGATCTTCGGGCTCATCGGGGTCGGGGTCGCCGACCTCGACCTGGTAGAGAAAGTAGGGAGATTGCAGGAAGGTGGCGATGGCTGCCTCGACGCCGGCGTCGAAGTTGCCGAGCTGCAGCGCGGCGTCCTGGGCGACGGCGGTGTAGAGCTCGACCTCCTCGGTGACGAGGGCGCGGCGCCAGGTCATCCGACCGAAGTTGGTCACGAACTGGCGGTGGCAGTCGACGTCGTCGGGGCCGGTCGGGGCGCAGCCGAGGAAGCCGGCGATGCGGGCCTGGTCCTTGACGGCCTCGGCGGCGACGGCCCGCGCGGACTTTTCATAGGCCTCGACGGCGGAGTCGGTCAGCGAGACCTGGGCCGCGGCGATCGCCTCGAAGCCGTTGAGCGCGGTGTCCTTGGGCGGGTCGGCGAGGGTGGCTGCGGCGTCGCCGAGCAGGTCGCGGATCGCATTCTGATAGTGGCGGGCCAGCAACAGACGCAGGCGGACGGGCGCCGGGTCGAAGTCGGCGGGCGTGCCACCGTCGTCGCTGGCGGACTCACCGGCGTCCTCGCCCGCGCCGGTCGTCGGCGTACCGCCGTCGTCGGCGCTTGCACCGGAATTGCCCGAGTTGCCGGTAACGCCGGTGCTGGCAGTTTCACCGGAATCCGGGGAAAGATCCGCGCCGGAGTAACAGCCCGCGAGGAGCAGCGAGGCGAGCGCGAGGGGACGACGAAACATGGGCAGGACCTCCACGAGACTGCACCATAGCCGCATGGTGAAGTGCAGGTCTACGGTCTCCTGCTACCCCCAGGCGGGGCGTCCCGGCCACTTCCACGCCGGGCCGGGGTGCGTCGGCCACGGGGTTCGGGGGCGCTTTGTGGGCCCGTGGACGTCGCGCGCGAGGCGCGGGTCAAAGTTTTCATTCGACGCGGGCCGTCGATCCGCTAAAACCGCGAAACGCGAGCTGCGATGAACCTGGCCAACCCCACGTACATCTGTTTGGATGTGCCCGAGCCGCAGGCCTCGCAGGTCCTGGCCTTGCGCGAGCGCTATTGCGAGCGGCTGCGTAGTTTTCCGGTCGAGCTGACGATCGCGGGCTCGAGCGGGCTCGGGGCGATAAGGCCTCAGCTCGATCCGCGCGATGTCGAGGCGAGGTTACGAAAGCTGTGCCGCGAGACGGCGCCGATCTCGGCGCAGTTCGGCGCGGTGGTCCGATTCCCCGACACGGACATCTTTTGCCTGAGCCTCGCGGACCCGATGCCCTTCGAGGCGATCCACGAGGGCCTCAAGCAGGCGGGGGTTCGCTTCGAGCCGAGCAGGTTCCCGTTCTTCTCGCACTGCACCCTGCGCATGGCCGGGCCGCTGGCGGCCGGCGCCGTCAACGAGCTGTTCGCGGTGCGCCTGCCCGGCACGTTCACGCTGGGGAAGATGTCGCTGTATCAGCGCGAGCCCGACGACACGATCCGCAAGGTGTGGTCCGAGCCGCTGACTGGTTAACGGGGGGACTATTAATATCGCGCGTGTCCGATCCGGGATGGTGTAAAGATCGTTGGATGCGCCTTCGTGTCCTCGCCCTCGCGTCGCTCTCACTGTCCGCGTGTCAGTCGCCTGCCGGGGGGGCCGAGGCCGATGGGACCGCGGAGTCGTCGGGTGGGAGCGAGGCCGGGTCGAGCGGCGACATGCCGACCACGACGGCGAGCACGGGCGACAGCGACGACGGCGGCGCGACGTGTCCTGTGTGTGCGGGCGACGAGGCGTGCATCGCCGGCGAGTGCGTCGGGGTGGGCCGCGGTGAGGTCGAGCGTGGGTGCAGCGTGCTCGGCGATCCGGGCGGGCGCGGGCAGTGCCTGTATCCGTGGCCGAGCGATCTCTGGACGGTCGTCGACGCGGGGACGAAGACGGGCCGGCGGCTCGCGCACGACCCGGAGCTGCTGCCCAGGAACAGCAAGATGCAGGCGTTCGCGGCCGCGGAGATGACGAACACGTTCGACGGCTTCTCGCCCAATTCGCAGATCCGGTTCGCGTTCGCGAGGC
>JAYUXQ010000245.1:0-2027 GCA_043752905.1 Nannocystis sp.
TATTCGTTGCAGCGCAGCGAGGGCGTGCTGCTGCGCTATCTGATGCAGGCCTACAAAGTCCTCGCGCAGACGGTGCCCGAGGCCGCCAAGACCGATGAAGTGCACGACATCATCGGCTTTTTGCGGGCCATGTTCGCCCACGTCGATACCAGCCTGCTACAGGAGTGGGAGCGCATGCTGCACCCGCCTGCCGAGGTCGCAGGGCCGGAGAAACTCGGGCCACAGCACGCCGGCGAGGACAAGAAGGGCTTCGCGGCGCGCGTGCGGGCCGAGATGCACGCGCTGGTCCGGGCGCTCGCGCAGCGCGACTGGGAGATCGCAGCCGCCGCGGTGCAGCAGGACCCCGGGGACCTGTGGCCGGCCGGTCGCTTCGAGACCGCGATGGCCGAGTACTTCGCGGAGTACCCGGAGCTGCGCTTCGACCACGGGGCCCGGTTTCCGAAATACACGATCATCGAGCACGAGAGCGACCGCGTGTGGCGTGTACGTCAGGTGCTCGTCGACCCCGAGGGCGACGGCGCGTGGGCGATCGAGGGCACCGTCGACCTACACAGCGATCCGTTCCCCGAGGGGCCGATGGTGCGCGTGCGCAGCATCGGCGTGTGATGCAGCTCATCAACTCCTTCAGGATTTTCGCAAAAACCTTCCTACTTGCAACGTGGGTTTGGCCTTTATTCGTCCCGAGATAAAAGCTGGGTAGTAGTGGCGACCGTAAGGTTCGTGGATTAGAACGGTCCAGACTCGCCAATTGGCGGCCTACGCGTAGTGCGGCCTCAGCCGAAGTTGAGGTGCGGGATCAGCAGGGCGCCGCAGGCGAAGATGATGAAGAAGCCGAGGATGTCGAGGACAAAGCCGAAGCGGATCATCGAGCCGATCCGGATCTTGCCGGTGCCGTAGGCGATCGCGTTCGGCGGGGTCGAGACCGGGAGCATGAACGCGTAGCTCGCGGCCATCGTCACGCACAGCGTCGTCGGCACCGGGTCGTTGCCGCCGGCCTGCGCGATCGCCAGGAGCACCGGGACCATCATGCTCGTGGTCGCCACGTTGCTGGTGATCTCGGTCAGGTACAGGACCAAAAAGGTGCTGCAGCCGAGCAGGCCCAGCGGCGACGAGGCGAGCGGGCCGGCGGCCGCGATCACGCCGGTGCCGACCGCCTTCGCCAGGCCCGTGTCGAACATCAGCTTGCCGAGCGAGAGGCCGCCGCCGAGCAGCAGCAGCGTGCCCCAGTCGAGCTGCATCGCGCGGTCCCAGCCGAGCAGCGGCTTGCCCTCGCCGCGGCCGTTCGGCGTCAGGCACAGCAAAATACCCGCGAGCAGGGCGACGACGCCCTCGTCGAGGCTGCCGGCCGCCCACGCGGTCCACGGATGAGCTGGCCCAAGAGACAGCTTTAATAAAGACGGCGTCAGCCAGCCGAGGACGGCGAGGAAGAAGATGGCGGCGACGCGACGTTCACCGCGCGACAGCGGGCCGAGCTGCGCGAGCTCGGCCTCGACGGTTTCGGTGAGGCGCTCGAGCCTACGCACGGGCGAGGGGAAGCGCCACCAGGCGTACAGCAGGACGACCGCGAGCGAGGCGAGCGCGGTCGGCAGTGCGAAGCTCATCCATTGGAAGAAGTCGATGCGGACGTGGGCCTGGCGCTCGAGCAGGTCGAGGGCGATGACGTTGGGCGCCGTGCCGACGGGCGTGGCGGTGCCGCCGAGCGAGGCGGCGTAGCACAGCGAGAGCAGCATACCCTCGGCGTGGCGGTCGAAGCGATGCTGGTCCGCGAGCGGTGCGGCCTCACGGATCGTCCGGCACAGGCCGAGCGCGACGGGGATCATCATCGCGGTGGTCGCGGTGTTGGAGATCCACATCGAGGCCAGGAAGGTCGCCACGGTGACGCCGGCCCCCGCACGCGCGGGCGAGCCTGCGATCCACCGGCGCCCGAGCAGCCACAGCGCGGCGCGGCGATCGAGGCCCTGCTCGGAGAGGCCGAGCGCGAGCATGAAGCCGCCCATGAACAGGAAGATCAGCGGGCTGGCGATCGG
>JAYUXQ010000246.1:0-2027 GCA_043752905.1 Nannocystis sp.
TCGTGTGGTCGACGAGCGAGAGCTACACCGGCAACATCACCTACATGGACGATGAGCCGCTGACGGCGACCTCGCTCGACCCCTTCATGAAGTACCAGCCGGGCGACGACCTGCTCGCCGGCACCGGCTTCCCGGGCGACGACGAGGGCGCCGCGACCGTGTGGATGACCGCGCGCGGCTCGGCGCAGCCCGGCGAGAAGTTCACGGTCGCGATCACGATGTTCGACATGGGCGACGTGCTGTGGGACAGCGTGGCGATCCTCGACAACTTCCGCTGGGAGTGCGGCGGCTGCGAGCCGGTCGCGGTCGGCGGCTGCGGCGTCACGCCGAAGGAGTGATTTCACCCGGCCGCGGGCGGCGCGTGCGTGGTGCGCAATGCCGCGGCGACCGCGACGCGCTGCCACCGGGCCGCTCCGCACCGCGCCGGCCCTGCTCCGAAACGGAGCACATGCGGGGGCTGCATCATAATGGTACATCGGGACGATGGACACCGGCCCGCGACGCGCCCAGACCCCTGCGCGTCCGCGCGCCCGCACCGGCGGCCCGCGGGTCGACCGCGGCAGCGTGCTGATCGCCGTCGCCGAGCTTGTGCGCCGTGAGGTCGACCTCGATGCCATGCTGCGCCAGGTGATCGACACGGTGACGCGGGCGATGGACGCCGACCGCGGCACCTTCTATCTCGTCGACAGGGCCCGGGGCGAACTCTTCAGCAAGGCGGCGCATCTGCCCGAGCTGCGCGAGATCCGGCTCGCGCTCGGCCAGGGGGTCGCGGGCTTTGTCGCGCGCACGGGCGAGGCCGTCAATCTCCCGCGCTCGGCGACCGACCCCCGCTTCGACGGCGCGGTCGACCGCTCGACCGGCTACGCGACGCGGTCGATGCTGTGCGTGCCGGTCTTCGATCGCGGCGGCGAGATCCTCGGCGTGCTGCAGCTGCTCAACAAGCGCGGGGCGGCGTTTAGTGCCGACGACGAGGCCCTGCTGCGCGCGCTCGCCAGCCAGGTGGCGATGATCCTCGAGAGCACGAGCCTGTACCCGCAGCTGCGCGCGGCCTCGCCGGCCCCGCTGACGTACCGCTTCAACGGCATCGTCGGGGCCGGCGACCGCATGGCGCGGGTCTACGAC
Organism: Nannocystis sp.; assembly: GCA_043752905.1. Lineage (GTDB taxonomy): Bacteria > Myxococcota_A > Polyangia > Nannocystales > Nannocystaceae > Nannocystis. The sequence goes on from JAYUXQ010000246.1 coordinate 1,123, forward strand.
GTCGTCACGAAGGCGGCCACGACCGACGCGACCGTGCTGATCACCGGCGAGACCGGCACCGGCAAGGGCCTGATCGCGCGTGCGATCCATTTCAATAGCAAGCGCGCCGGCAAGCCGTTCGTCGCGGTCGACTGCGCCTCGCTGCCGGCGACGCTCATCGAGAACGAATTGTTCGGCCACGAGCGCGGCGCCTACACCGGCGCGGACCAGCGGGCGCTCGGCAAGTTCGAGGCGGCCGACGGCGGCACGGTGTTCCTCGACGAGATCGGCGAGGTCCCGCTGGCCCTGCAGAGCAAGCTGCTGCGCGTGATCCAGGACCGGGAGTTCGAGCGCGTCGGCGGGCGTCGCGGGGTCAAGGTCGACGTCCGCATCGTCGCCGCGACCAACCGCAACCTCGAGGATATGGTCGCCCGCCAGCGCTTTCGCGAGGACCTCTACTATCGCCTGCGCGTGCTGACCCTGGCGATGCCGGCCTTGCGCGAGCGCGGGCCCGCCGACCTCGACCAGCTCGCCGCGCACTTCCTCGGCGTGTTCGCCCAGCGCCACGGCAAGGCGGTGCTGCGTTACAGCCCGGCCGCGCGGGTCCGCCTGCACGCGCACGCCTGGCCCGGCAACATCCGCGAGCTCGAGAATTGCATCGAGAGCGCGGTGGTCCTCTGCAACAGCGACACGATCGACCTGCCCGACCTCCCGCTCCCGCAAGCCGAGGGCGTCCCGGCGCCGACCCGCGGCAAGGGCGTCGGCAAGCCCGCGGTCGAGCTCGGGCGCCTGTCGTGGGACGAGATGGAGAAGCTGTACATCGAGGCCGCGCTGGCGACCCACGGCGGCAACCGCAGCGCCACGGCCAAGGCGATGGGCATCGGCCGTACCACCCTCCTGCGTAAGATCGGTCAGCACGGGATCAC
>JAYUXQ010000247.1:0-12595 GCA_043752905.1 Nannocystis sp.
GACGGCGTCGCCTCCGTCACGCAGCGCGTGCGGGACCTGCAGGTCAGCTACGAGAAGGCCCTGATGCGCGCGAGCCCCGACTTCCAGATGGAGCACGGCTACGACCCCATGCCGCCCGGCCAGGCCAACATGACGATGTGCACCACCCACGTCGCCGGCCACTTCGGCTGCCTGGCGATGACCCTCGAGCAGCCGTTCAAGGACACCCGGGACACCCCGAACGAGGCGCTCGGCTGGTCACCCGGGCGCTGCCGCCAGCTCGGCCGCGCCAACCTCGACGCCCTGCTCGCCGTGCTCGGCGACCTGCGCTAAAGGACAGGTCCGCGACCGAGCCCGGCGATCGACGCCTCGACCAGCGCGCGGATGTCGAGCGGGCGCGGCTGGTCCCCGCACAGCGCATGCTGGTGCAGCACCGCCAGCAACAGCGGCGCGCCCAGCTGCAGCGCCATCAGCCGGGCCTCGCGTCCGACCAGCTCGCCGCGCGCCTGATGCCGCTCGATACGGACCTCGACGCAGCGCAGCGTCGGCTCGAGCAGATTTTGTAGATACGCGGGGCCGAGTACCGGCGAGCCCATCCCGGCCTGCAAGCCCAGCGCGTGGATCTTGCTCAGAGGACTGTGCTCGAGGCCGACGCGGATCAGGTCGAGCGCCCAGCCCAGCGAGCTCGCCGCGTCCTCCTGCAGCGGATGCGACGCGACCTGCAAGCATGTACCGCGTGCCCTGTCCGTGGCAGTGCTCGAAGTACGCGGTCACCAGCGCATCCCGCTGCCTCTTCACCGCCTCCTAAAGCGCCCTGAGCAAACCCATGCAAACCCATGCCTGTCCCCAGAGACAGGTATGCAAGGTATGCAGATAACTTCTACAACTTCGCGCTCAGGTCCGTGGCCCCCACTCGCTCCGGCACCCCGCCGAGCACGCGTATCCACCGCACTTGACAGACTTTGGCGGACTCCTGTAGTGGGAAACTGCGCCTATTCGCAAGTGTTGAGTAGCAAGCATGGGGAGGTTTATGCGCCGAAGCGGATCCATACCTGGTGTCCTTGTATGCCTCGCGTTGAGCACGGGATGTTACAGCGGATCCCTGGGGGAGGGGGGAGCCACCGCGGAGGATGACGACGGCGCGGCGGGTACCACCGGCACCGCCGGCACCGCCGGCACCGCTGGCACGACCGACCCCACCGACAGCGGCCCCGGCGAGGATACCCAGGACGACCCTGACGCCCCGCTCGAGGTCCCTGCGCCGACCATCCGACGCCTCACCGCTTCCGAGTTCGCGCACAGCCTGCGCGACCTGCTCGGCGAGGTCACGCTCCCGGGCACCGAGACGGACGCGCTCAAGGACGGCTTCTTCGCGGTCGGCAACGCGACGATCGCCGTGTCGCCCGCTGGCGTCGCCCTGTACGAGAAGGCGCTCGAGCAGGCGACTGCCCAGGGCTTCGCCGACGCGACCCGGGCCGCCGCCGTCGTGCCCTGCCTGCCGGCGGCGGTCGACGACACCGTCTGCTTCCGCGACGCCGTCGCCAGCTTCGGTCGCCGCGCCTGGCGGCGCTCGCTCACCGGCGCGGAGCTCGAGCGCTACCTCGCGATCGCCACCACGATCGCCGGCGAGACCGGCGATACCCTCATGGGCCTGCGCCACGCCGCCTGGGGTCTGCTCGAGTCGCCCAACTTCCTCTACCGCGTCGAGATCGGCGAGCCCTCCGCCCAGGACGGCGGCCGCCTGCGTTACACCGGCTACGAGATGGCCGAGCGCCTCTCGTACACGCTGTGGAACACGACCCCGGACGTCGCCCTGCTCGACGCCGCCGAGCGCGGCGACCTGACGACCCCCGCGGGCGTCCGCGCCGAGGCCGAGCGCATGATCGTCGACCCGCGCGCGCGTCAGGGCGTCGAGAACTTCGTCAGCGAGCTCTACAGCATCTGGCGGCTCACCGACCTCACCAAGGACCCGGCCACCTATCCCGCCTGGAGCCCGTCCCTCAAGGCGGCGATCCGCGACGACCTGCTCGCCCGCATCAACGATGTCGTCTTCGACGCCCCTGGCGACTTCCTCTCGCTCTACGACAGCAACAAGGTATTCGTCACCAACGCCCTCGCGGACCTCTATGGCGTCCCCGCGGCCGACCCGGACGTCCTGCGCGCCGCCGAGCTCCCCGCGGACGGCCTGCGTCGCGGGCTCATCGGCAGCGCCGCCATCCTCGCCATGTACTCGCCGCCCGCGCGCACCTCCGCGACCAAGCGCGGCCAGTTCATCGCCGACGCGCTGCTGTGTCGCGTCGTCCCGCCGCCCCCACCCGGCGTCGACGTCAACCTCGACATGGACATGGACCCCACCCCGAAGACCGCCCGCGAGCAGCTCAAGAAGCACCGCGAGAACCCGTCCTGCGCCGGCTGTCACAACATGATGGACCCGATGGGCCTCGCGCTCGAGAACTTCGACTCGACTGGCAGATTCCGTCCCGACGACCAGGGCCTCACGATCGACGCCAGCGGCGACCTCGACGGCGTCGCCTTCGCCAACGGCGGCGAGCTGGCCGGCCTCCTGCGTGACCACCCCGAGGCGTCCATGTGCCTGGTCCGCAAGCTCTACACCTACACGACCGGCCGCCTGCCCGTGTACTCCGAGCTCGAGCTGCTGCGCCTGCTGGAGGACGACATGCTGCGCGAGGACAACCACTTCGACCAGCTGCTCCTGTCGCTCGTCACGCGTGACGAGTTCCGCTTCGCCAACCCCGCGGGCACCGTCATCGCCCCCGACCAAGGAGAGATGCCATGAGCCGCCACGGCCGCCATTTCATTCCCCGCCGCACGCTCCTGCGCGGCTTCCTCGCGGGCGGGGCCGCGGTCGCGCTGCCGCTGCCGCGCCTTGGCGGCATGCTCAACGGCAACGGCACCGCCTACGCCGACGACTCGCCGCTCAAGCCGCGCTTTATGACGTGGTTCTTCGGCAACGGCATCCACCTGCCGTTCTGGATCCCGCCGGCGACCGGCAAGGGCGATGCATGGGCGCTGAGCCCCTCGCTGATGCCGCTGGCCGAGTTCAAGCCGTGGCTGACCGCGATCACCGGCTACGACGTCAAGTTCGCCAACACCTTCGCCCACGCCTCGCACCCGGTCGGCTTGCTGACCGGCGCCGACTCGGTCAAGGAGGGCTTTGTCACCCGACCGACCGTCGACCAGAAGATCGCGCAGCTCATCAACGGCGACACCGTGTTCCCCGGCGGCCTGCACGTCGGCATCGGCAGCGGCGACGGCGCGACCTCGATGGGCATCCAGATCTCGTTCCAGGGCAACAACGCTCCCAATCCGCCGAATTTCAGCCCGGCCCAGCTGTTCGCCACGCTCGTCGGACTCGGCGGCGGTCAAGAGCCCGACCCCGCCCTGTTTCGCCGCAAGAGCCTGCTCGACGCCGTCTCGCAGGACATCAAGGACCTCAAGACCCGCCTCGGCAGCGCCGACCGCATCCGCCTCGACCGCCACCTCGACGGCGTCGACGAGCTCCAGACCCAGATCGACGCGTCGCTCATCGGCCACGACTGCGGCCTGCCGGTCAACCCCAACGAGGCCTACCCCGACCTCGGCAACGACGGCGACATCCGGCTCGCCCGCTGCGAGGCGTTCTCCGACCTGCTCGCCTTCGCGTTCACCTGCGAGCTCAGCCGCGTCGCCACCTTCATGTTCTCGTGTCCCGCTTGCCACATGCCGTACAGCGAGCTCGGCCACGCCGGCGGCTTCCACGAGGAGTATGGCCACCTCAAGCTCGCGGCCGGCTACGACGCCGCGATCGCCGGCTTCCACGACGGCGTCGCCTACGCGATGACCGGCCTCGCCCGCCTGCTCAAGCGCTTTCGCGACACCCCCGACGGCGACGGCAGCCTGCTCGACAACTCGATCATCCTCGCGACCTCGTGCACGGGGGACCCCTCGAGCCACGACCCCTTCGATTATCCCCTGCTGCTGCTCGGCAAGGGCGGCGGCCTGCTCCAGGGCGACCTGCACCACCGCGGCCAGGCCGACAACGCCTGCAAGGTCCCGTTTAGCCTGCTCAAGATGTTCGGCAGCCCGGAGGTCTCGTTCGGCGAGGACGTCGGCCTGGTCACCGAGACCATCCCCGAGCTGTTCACCTGACGCCCGCGCTCAACGATAGGGATTGATCGGCACCTGCAACGCCTTCTCGAGGCGCTCCAGCTCGCGCAGGATCGCCTCGAGGCGGTCGTCGAGGTTGCCGCGCCCGCGCCCACGCAGGCGGGCGCGCTCGAAGGCCCAGCCCTCCGCGGCGAGGGCGGCCCGCACGGCCCCCGGGCTCGCGCCCATCGCCTCCAGGGTGCCGCGCTCGCTCTCCGGCAACGCGTCGATCATCGCCAGCCACACGCCAATGTCGCGGGTCGCCTCCATCAACGCCGCGTCGACGGCCTCGACATCGTCCTCGGTGCGGGTGAGGTCGGTGCCCATGAACTCGCGGATCGCCCGTAGCGGGCTCTCGAGCGAGATCCTCAGGGTCCGCGTCTCGCGAGTGACCCTGGCCAGCTCACCGCTCAGGTGCGATAGCTGTAGCGGCGCATCGATGCCGCTCTCGAGGTAACGGCGCGCCTCCTGCTGGGCGCGGATCAGGCGGTAGAAGCCGAAGCCGATGAACAGCGCGAACATCGAGACGAGGAAGATCTCGACCATCGACGCTGTCACCCGGCCGCGCTGCGGTCCGCCTCATCCATGTCATCCGTCTCATCCGCCTCATCCATGTCGGCCGGGCTGGCCCGCTCGACGCGCACGGCGCAGAACTTGAACTCCGGAATTTTTCCATACGGATCGAGCTCGTCGATCGTCAGCACGTTCGCGGCCGCCTCGCGCCAGCAAAACGGGATGAACACCGCCCCGCGACCGGGCGAGCGGCTACCTCGGACCTTGAGCGTGATGCTGCCGCGGCGGCTCGTCACCGTCGCCCAGTCCTCGTCGGCGAGCCCGAGCGTGCGCATGTCCTCCGGGTGCATGTCGACGTGCGGCTCGCCCTCGATCGCGTCGAGCGCGACGGCCCTGCGCGTCATCGTACCGGTGTGCCAGTGCTCGAGCAGGCGGCCGGTCGTCAGCACCATCGGGTACTCGGGGCTCGGCAGCTCGGCGGGCGGGGCGAACTCCGCGGGCACCATCTTGCCGCGGCCGCGCGGGAAGTCCTCGGTGAACAGCACCACCGTGCCGTCCGAGCTCGCCGGGTCCGGGCACGGCCAGAGTTTGCCCTCGAGGCCGAGGTGTTCATACGACAGCCCGCGGTAGCTGTCGGTCAGCCCCGCGAACTCGGCGAACACCTCGTCGACGCTCGCGTACTCGAAGCCCGGCGCGCCCATGCGGCGTGCGATCTCGCAGGTAATCTGCCAGTCGAGGCGGGCCTCGCCGGGCATCCTGAGCACCGGCCGACCTATCTGTACGCGACGGTCTGTGTTCGTGTACGTGCCCGTCTTCTCGAAGAAGCTCGACGCCGGCAAGATGACATCGGCGAATTCGGCCGTCTCGGTGAGGAAGATGTCCTGCACCGCCAGGAAGTCGAGCGCCGCGAGGGCCTTGCGGACCTTCGCGGTGTTCGGGTCGCTGATGAACGGGTTCTCGCCCTGGATGTACATGCCACGAATGTCGCCGTGCAGCGCGGCGTGGATGATCTCGACCACCGTGAGCCCGGGCTGGGGGTCGAGCGGCACGCCCCACGCGGCCTCGAAGCGGCCGCGGATCGCCGGGTCCTTCACCGATTGATAGTCGGGGAACACCATCGGGATCAGCCCCGCGTCGCTGGCCCCTTGCACGTTGTTCTGGCCGCGCAGAGGATGCAATCCGGTGCCCGGCCGACCGACCTGGCCGGTCATCAGCACCAGCGAGATCAGGCATCGCGCGTTGTCGGTGCCGTGGGTGTGCTGGCTGACGCCCATGCCCCAGAAGCAGATCGCAGCGTTCGCCGCGCCCCAGGTGACCGCGATGTCGATGATCTCCTCCGGCTCGACCCCACAGATGCGCGCGGCCACCTCGGGCGGATAATGCGACACCATCGCCTGCAGCGCCTCGTAGCCCTCGGTGCGATCGCGGATAAACGCCTGATCGACCAGCCCGCGGCGCACGACCTCGTGCATCACCGAGTTGAAGAACGCGACGTCCGTGCCCGGCTTGATCCGCACGTAGCGGTACGCGTGGTCGGCCAGCTGCGGGCGGTGCGGGTCGACCACCAGCAGCTTCGTGCCACGCTTGGCCGCCTGTTTAAAAAATGTCGCCGCGACCGGGTGGTTGCTCGTCGCGTTGGTGCCGCACAGCAGCGCGACGTCGCTGTTCTCGATGTCACGAAACGTCGTCGACACCGCCCCCGAGCCGATCGTCTCCATCAATGCCGCGACCGAGGACGCGTGGCACAGGCGCGTGCAATGGTCGACGTTGTTGCTGCCGAAGCCGACGCGCACCAGCTTTTGAAACAGGTACGCCTCCTCGTTGCTGCACTTCGCCGAGCCGAAGCCGGCCAGCGCGCGCGGCCCGTGCGTCTCGCGGAGGCCCCGGAGCTTGCTGGCCACCAGCGCGAGCGCCTCGTCCCAGCTCGCCTCGCGAAAGTGCGGCAGGACCTCGCGGTCATCGACGAGCCCTCCCGGTCGCCTCCCCTTCTTCTGACGCACCGCCGCCGACAGCGGGCCTTTTGGATAGCTGCTGTCCTTGCGGATCAGCGGCACCGTCAGGCGCTGGGCGTGCGACGCGTAGTCGAAGCCGTAGCGGCCCTTGACGCACAGGCGGCGGTCCGACACGCGGCTGTCGCGGCCGTCGATCCACGCGACCTTGTTGCTCGCCTCGTCGACGTGGGCCGTCACGCTGCAACCGACGCCGCAGTACGGGCACAGCGTCTCGACCTGCTTGAGCTGCGCGGGCGGGCGGATCTCGGCGGCGAGCTGCTTGTTGACCAGCGCGTCGGTCGGGCACGCGTCCATGCACTCGCCGCACGACACGCAGCTCGAGCTGCCCATCGGCAGGTCGAGGTCGAACGCGATCTTCGTCCCGTAGCCCTTGCCGCTGCGGGTGATCACCTCGTTGTTCTGGACCTCGTCGCACGCGCGGACGCAGCGGTCGCACAGGATGCAGGCCTGGTGGTCGACCCCGATCACCGGCGAGGAGTCGTCGCCCGGGCGCCCGCCGCCGCGCGGCAGTCCCAGCGGACCCGAGCGGCTGTCCGAAGGGACAGCTTCGAGGCCGTAGCGATCCGCCAGCGCGTGCAACAAATTGCCCTCCGGGCGCTGCTGCTTCGGCGCCGTCGGCTGGTCGGCCAGCAGCAGCGCGGTCAGCATCGCCCGGTGCTCCTCGATCGCGGGGCTCGTGGTGGTGACCTTCATGCCCGGCTCGCAGGGACGCACGCACGCGGCCGCGAGCACGCGCCCGCCGACGTCGACCACGCACATGCGGCACACCCCCACGGGTCTGTAGCGCGGGTCGTGGCACAGCACCGGGATCTCCACGCCGACGGAGCGCGCCGCGTCCCACACCGTGGTGCCCGCCAGCACGCAGACCGGCTGGCCGTCGATCTGCAGCGCGACGGTCGCGACCGGGGCGGGAGGCGTCAGGGCGTCGGGCATGGCCCGCGCATCATAGCCCACCGGGCCGCCCCTACCTCGCGGCGCGTCGCGCGTGTAGGATCCGGCGCATCATGGCCAGGCTGCCGCGCTACCGATGCACCCTCTGCGAACACGTCTATGACCCCGCCGAGGGCGACCCGGACGGCGGCATCCCGCCCGGCACGGCCTTCGAGGACCTCCCGGATACCTGGATGTGCCCCGAGTGCGGGGCCATGAAGGCCGACTTCGAGCCGCTCGCGGACTGAGCCGCCGGACCCCATGCTACGGTGCAGTCCGTGTCTCGCATCCTCGCCGTCACCAGCCTCGCACTGGCCGCCTGTCAGCCCGCGCAGCCGCCGTCGGGAGGCCCCGTGACCCCGCCAGCGCACACTGCCGGGCCCGTCGCAGCCAATGCCAATGCCGATGCCAATGCCAATGCCGATGCCGATGCCGATGCCAATGTCGGCCCGAACGTCTCCGACTGGGTCGACGCCGGCGGCGAGCTCTCGCTGCGCCTCGAGCTGCCTGCTGGTCCGTACCGCGCGGGCGACCGCCTCACCGCGCGCCTGCACTTTCGCAACGACGGCTCGGCGCCCATGCGCCTCTACATCGTCGGCGGCGAGGCGTTTCGCGCCCAGCAGAGCGACTTCCAGCTGTCCGCCGCGGACGGCCGCGTGCTCGACCGCCAGCCGGACCCGCACCCGCACGGTTACGTCGTCACCGAGGCTGACTTTCCGGAGGTCGCGCCCGGGGCGACGAAGCTCGTCGAGCAGACCCTCGACCTCTCGCCCGGCGTCCTCGACGGCCAGGCGGGCGTGTTGCGGCTGCGCTGGAGCTACCGCAACGGCGTCACCGTCTGGAAGGGCGGTCTACAGACCCTCGACGGCCCGACCAGGAACCTGTTCGGCGGCAAGCCGATCCCGGGCATCTGGAGCGGCCAGGCGACCGTCGAGCGGACCCTGCCGCTCGCGCCATGACCTGATGAAATGCGAGGACTAACCTGACCTTTCGGCCAGGTCAGCACCTGTCCCTCAGGCCAGGTCGAACAGCAGCAGCTCGGCCGCCTCGACGCCGACGATCTCGACGCGCTCGGTCTGCTGGATCGCCGCGCCATCGCCGGCGCGCATCGTCGCCTCGCCGATCTGTACCACCCCGCGGGCGACCTGCAGCCAACCCTGGCGGCCGGCGGTGAACTCGTGCGTGAGGACCTTGCCGGGCGCCAGCAGGCTCGCGTACACCCCGACGTCTTGATGCACCGTGACCGACCCGTCGCGTCCGTCGCGCGAAGCGATCAGCCGCAGCGTGTCCTGCCGCTCGTCGGGCTCGAAGCGCCGTTGCTGGTAGCCGGGGGCCTTGCCGCGCGACTCGGGCAAGATCCAGATCTGCAGGAAGTGCACCGGCTGGTCGCGAGAATGATTGAACTCGCTGTGCGACACGCCGGTGCCGGCCGACATCAGCTGGACATCACCGGGCCGGATCACCGAGCCCGTGCCGAGGCTGTCCTTGTGCTCGAGCGCCCCCGCGAGCACATACGACACGATCTCCATGTCGCTATGCGAGTGGGTCCCGAAGCCCTTGCCAGCCGCGACGCGATCCTCGTTGATCACCCGAAGCGTACGAAACCCCATGTAGCGCGGGTCGTGGTAGTCGGCGAAGGAGAAGCTGTGGTGGCTGTCGAGCCAGCCGTGGTCAGCGTGCCCGCGTTCGTGCGCTCTGCGAATGGTCAGCATACTTCGCGCCCAGCGTGCCGCAGGTCCCGCGTCCAGTCCAACCTCCCCGCGCACGGGCCCCGGGCCGCTCGCTCCTTCGCGCCTCTGCTGCCCGCCGGAGCGATGTTCCGGGCCCACTGGCGAGTGCGCGGTTTTTCGCGCGCTGCGTTGTGCTCCGGATCGCCTATCATGGCGCCCCGTGACGGCCTGACAGCGATGATCCCGCGGCGATCGGACAGTACGCGCCCCGGCGCCGACTCAGGAGGCCCACGTGCCCTGGCGTGACGAGTACCTCGCCGCCGTCCACGACGTGCAGCGCGGCCTCGGCGAACAGGTCGAGCTCTCGGTGCTCATCAGCGCCATCTTGTGGCACGCCGCGCAGTACTTTGGCAACGTCGGCTCGGCCGTCTACCTGTTCAACGGCAACGACCTGGTCGCCCTCGCCGAGACCGGCGGCCTGGCCCAGCGGCTCGGGGCGCGGTTGCCGGTCGACGACCCGAGCCTGCTCGGCGAGGCCTGGCGCTCGGACCCGCCGTGGAGCGAGGCGCACGCCGGGCCCGCGGGTCCAGGTCACGGCCCGGTCGCCGCCGTCCCGATCGCCACCGATGACCAGCGCATCGGCGCGATGATCCTCGCCATGGCGCCCGGCCCGGACGCGCGGCGCTTCAGCGACGGCGACCTCCTGGCGATGCGACAGTTCGCGGGCCTCGTCGCCATCTCGGCCGCCAACGCCCGCATGTACTTCGCCGCCCGCCAGGAGCTCGCCGAGCGCCGTCGGGCCGAGGAGGCCCTGCGCGAGAGCGAGGAGCGGTTTCGGACCCTCTTCGAGTACGCACCGGAGGCCGTCGTCGTCGTCGACGCCGACACCGGCAAGTTCGTCGACCCCAACGGCAACGCCGCCCGCCTCTTCGGCCTCTCGCGCGAGGACCTGCTGGCGGTCGGCCCCGGCGATATGAGCCCGCCCGTCCAGCCCGACGGCAGCCTCTCGGCCGACCTCGCCCTCGCGCGCGTCAACGAGGCGCTCGCCGGCCGGCCGCCGGTGTTCGAGTGGACCCACCGCAACGCGACCGGCCAGGACATCCCCTGCGAGGTGCGTCTGGTCCGCATGCCGGCCGCCGGTCGCAACCTCGTGCGCGCGAGCGTCACCGACATCACCGAACGCAAGCGCAGCCAGGAGGCGCTGGCGACCGCGAAGGAGGCCGCGGAGGCTGCTAACAGAGCCAAGAGCGCCTTCCTCGCTAACATGAGCCACGAGATCCGCACGCCGATGAACGCGATCATCGGCATGACGAGCCTGCTGCTCGACACCCCGCTGGCGAGGGACCAGCGCGACTTCGTCGAGACCCTGCGCAGCTCCTGCGACTCGCTGCTGACCCTGATCAACGACATCCTCGACTTCTCGAAGATCGAGGCCAACAAGCTCGAGCTCGAGAACAACGCCTTCGAGCTGCGCGGCTTCGTCGAGTCGGTGATCGACCTCGTCGCGGCCAGCAAGCTCGGCGACAAGGCGCTCAACCTCGCCACGATCCTCGACCCCAGCGTCCCGCCGCGGCTGATCAGCGACTCGACCCGCCTGCGCCAGATCCTCCTCAATCTGCTCGGCAACGCCGTCAAGTTCACCCCGCAGGGCGAGATCACCGTCACCGTCAGCGCCCGCCAGCTCACCGAGGGCCACGGCGAGGTCCCGTCGCGCTACGAGCTCCAGTTCGCCGTCCGCGACACCGGCATCGGCATCCCCCCCGATCGCATGGACCGCCTGTTCCAGTCGTTTAGCCAGATCGACAGCTCGACCACCCGCAAGTACGGCGGCACCGGCCTCGGCCTGGCGATCAGCAAGCGCCTCGCCGAGATGCTCGGCGGCACCATGTGGGCCGAGAGCGAGGATGGCCGCGGCTCGACCTTCTTCTTCACGATCCTCGCCGCCGGCGACCAGGGGCCGCCAGGGGCCGAATTCAGCGCGACGCCGCTGTTTGGCCGCCGCGTCCTCGTCGTCGACGCCAGCGACACCCAGCGCCAGCTGCTCGCCGCCCACCTGCGCGCGTGGGGCATGGCCCCGGTCCTGTGCGGCGCCGCGGCCGACGCCCTCAACTACCTCCGCGACGGCGGCAGCATCGACGTCGCGCTGGTGGACGGCCTGCTGCCCGCGGACGGCGACACGCGCGTGTTGCAGGAGCTCGCCCGCCGGGGCGCGCCCGCCGTGCTGCTGACCCCGCTCGCGCGTCGCTACCACGCCGACGCCCAGCGCCAGCCGGGCGCGATCGTCACCAAGCCGGTCAAAGCCTCGCAGCTGTACGAGGCGCTGCTGCAATTACTCGCCGGTCGTCACCCCTCCGAGGCGCACGACGCCGCCCCCCCGCGCTCCGAGTTCGACCCGACGATGGCCACGCGCCTGCCGCTGCGGATCCTCGCCGTCGAGGACAATGCGACCAATCAAAAGCTCATTTTGCTGATGCTCGAGCGCCTCGGCTATCGGGCCGACAGCGCCTACCACGGCCTCGAGGCGCTCGACGCCGTCGCGCGCAACACCTACGACGTGTTGCTGATGGACGTGCAGATGCCCGAGATGGACGGCCTGGAGACCACCCGGAGGATCCGGGCGAGCTTGCCGGTGCAGCCGCGCATCATCGCCATGACCGCCAACGCGATGGAGAGCGACCGCCAGGCCTGCCTCGCCGCCGGCATGGACGACTACGTCAGCAAGCCGATCCAGGTGCGAGAGCTGCGGGCCGCGCTCGAGCACTGCGAGCGCGTCATCGGCGGATCGCCCGCGGGTCCGGTCGCAGCCGCGACCCCGGAACCCGCGCCCAGCGACGCCGAGCTCGAGGCCGACGCGCTCGGTGGCCTCGCCCAGCTGCGTGACCTGCTCGGCATGGAGGTCGCCCTCGAGATCGCCGCGCTGTTCCTGCGAGAAGCCGAGAGCACGATCGTCGCCCTGCGCGATGCGGTCGTCGGCGGCCACGCCGACCGCCTGCGAGAGGCCGCCCACAGCCTCAAGGGCAGCGCCGGCGGCATGCACCTCATGCACCTGTATCACCTCGCCTCGGCCCTCGAGCACCGCGGCCGCGCTGGCACCGTCCTCGGAGCCGAGCCCCTGCTCATCGAGCTCGAGCGCCAGTTCCAGCGCGTATACCAGGTCTTCGAGCGCCAGCTCCGCGAGGACGTCGCGTGAGCATCACCGACGCCTGAGCACCGGGCCCCGGCGCTACCCCGGACCGCCTCTGCTATGCTGCGCCCGCGGATGCCAAACCCCGACCGACCCTCGCGTCCTCGCGCCGACCATGACGCACCCCGCGGCGGCCCGCCCCGCGACCCAGCCCGGCGAGA
>JAYUXQ010000248.1:0-2026 GCA_043752905.1 Nannocystis sp.
TCGAGCCTGGCCCAGCGAGCCAGCAAGCTCGCCCCCGACGACGCCGCCCTGCACCTGCTGGTCGGCGACGCGGCCTTCAAGGTGTTCCGCTACGACGACGCTCGCGCCGCCTACCAGCGGGCCAAAGCCCTGGGTCACCCGGAGGCCGAGCGCCGCCTCGCCAAGCTCGCGACCAGGCTCCCGGACTGACCACGACGCCGGGGCGCCAGCTCAAAAGCTCACGACGAGGCCATGGACGCCGGGCCGCACCCGCGCCCGCGCCAATGAACGTCGGCTGCGCTTGCGCTCGAGCAGCAGCAGCGCGGCCCCGGCAGCGATGGCCACGACGCCCCCGACACCAAGCGCCACCCCGCCCGCGAGGGTGTCATGGCGCCATTTGCAGTGACCAGCCGGGTCGATGTTCTCGCCGCTACAGTCGCGCTGGATCGGCCGCCCGTCGAGCACGATCAGGCTGACCCCGGCCCCCGTCCCGGCGACGCCGACCGCGAGCGCGGCCCAGCCGATCGGCGTCCATCGACGCCGGGCGTTCCCCGCGGAGGCTGGCACGGCGAGGAGCTCGGCCGCGATCGTCTCACTGGCGCCCTCGACCAGGCTCAGACGGCGACGATGGGCCACAAAGCCCCGCTTCTGGACCGCCACGTCGTGATCGCCGGCCGCGACGGTGATGTCGAGCGGCGTGACTCCGACGCGCACGCCATCGACAAGCACCTCGCTGCCGTGCGGCCGCGTGAGCACCCGCAGCCGCGGCGGCGGCTCGACCACCAGGCCGAGCCTGCGCCGCAGCGTGGACGCCTGATCGCGGACGCGATCGGCGAGCTCCTCGTGACCGCAGATCTCGCACAGCTCGGCGCTCGTCACCATCGGCTCGCCGGTGTCCGCCCGCAGCAGCGTCAGCCGCACGTTGTAGTCGCGGCCCTCGACCGTGACCTCGGTACGCACGAGGTAGCGGGCCCCCCTCGCGTCCGCGACGCTGCGCAGGCACTCCGCCGCGCACCCCTCCGCGGGCACGCGCGCGCGCACCTCGTCGGCCGCGATGACCGTGAACTGGCCGCGCCGCAGCCCGTCCGCGACCCGCTCGTCGAGCGTGCGAGCGAGGCGCTCGTCGAGCCCGGCGCCCGGGACCGGCAACACCACCACCACCTCGGGCTGGCCCGACGCCGGCGCGGCCGTCGGCGCCGCGAGCCGCGACCACGCGCCGCTCGCCTGCGCCGGCGCGACCGCGGTCACCAGCGCGAGCCCGAGGACCGCGCCCCGCGTGCACGACCCGCGCAGGCTCCGCGGCGCCACGCTCACCCGCAGATCCCATTCTTGCACTTGGCGCCCGGCGTGCAGACGAGCCCGCACTCGCCACAATTCTTGGTGTCGTCGTTCAGGTCGACGCAGACGATGCCACACAGCATCTTGCCCCCCATACACCCGCACTTGCCCCCGTCGCAGGTCTGGCTGGCGGCGCATGTCTGATCGCAGCCGCCGCAGTGCTGCTTGCTCGTCGCCGTGTCGACGCAGTTCGCACCGCACCGCACCGTCCCGGACGCGCAGCCGTCGGCACACTTGCCGTTGTCGCACAGCGCCATCGCTTCGCAGGCGATGGTGCAGTCGCCGCAATGGTCCCTGTCCCGGGACAGGTCGAAGCAGCCCCCCTCGCACACCGTCGTCTCGACCGGGCAGGCCAGCAGACACTCGCCGCCGACGCAGCCCTCCTGCGCGCCGCAGGGATGGCCACAGTCGCCGCAGTGCGCGGAGTTCGTGGCGAGATCGACACACAGCTCGCCGCAGGTCGCCAGCCCCTGCGGGCACGCGACCTCGCATGTGCGAGCGACACAGAACATCCCCGGACCACACATGCCATCGCACCCGCCGCAGTTTTGCGGGTCGATGGCCGGGTCGACGCACCCATCGCCGCAATCGAGCTGTCCCGGCGGACAGTTGAGCGTACATTCGCCGCCAACGCACACGTGCGTGTTCAGGCACTGCTGATTACACCCGCCGCAGTGAAACACGTTGAGCTCGGTCGACACGCAGTTGG
>JAYUXQ010000249.1:0-2025 GCA_043752905.1 Nannocystis sp.
CGTCCCCGCCCAGGACATCACCCACGCGACCGAGCTCGACCTGTCCGCCGGCGGCCTGTTCAACTCCGGCAACGCCCGCTCGCTGTCGATGACCGCCGGCGGCCGGTTCCGCATCCGTCGCAAGGCCCACGAGTTCTCGGCCAGCCTCGCCGGCAACTACGGCCGCGCCTCGGTCCCCGACGCCGACGGCGCGAGCGTCAGCCGCTCGACCGCCGGCAACGTGCAGGCCCGCCTGCGCCACGACTATTTCTTCCACCCACGGGTCTCCCTCTTCGCCATGGCGACGACCCGCTACGACCCCTTCCTCGGCCTCACGTCCCGGATCCGCGCCGACCCCGGCTTCGCCTTCTTCGCCATCCAGCAGCCCAAGCACCGCCTGTGGGGCGAGCTCGGCTACGACTTCCAGTACGACGTCCGCCGCGTCTACGACGGCGTGCGCCAGGACTGCCAGCGCGGCGGCGTCACCGTGATGTGTCACGTGCTCGCCGTCCCCAACGTCCCGCTGACGACCTCGGCGCTGGTCGTCGACCGCACCCTCGCCATCCACTCGATGCGCATGTTCGCCGGCTACATCAACCAGCTCGGCGAGATCCTCACCTTCACCACCGGCCTCGAGTACATCCAGGCCCTGTCACCGCTGCGCAGCAGCGACACCGACCCGCCCAAACCCGGCGACCCCGTCTCGTCGCGCGTGCGCAGGTGGGTCAACTGGGACGCCGCCCTCACCGTCGCCGTGCGCAAGAACCTCGCCTTCGCCACCACCTTCACCCTGCGCCACGACAACGCCCCGCTCCCCGGCGTGCGCCGCCTCGACACGATCACCGCCGTCACCCTGACCTACCGCTTCTTCTAGCTTGACGAACGTCGCGCCTGTCCCGAAGGACAGGCGCGAGCCTTCACCCCGCGTCCGGGACCGGACAGTCCGACTTCTTCTCGAACTCCGGCAGCGCGCAGGTCGCCCCATTGTCACACCGGAACGGCGGCCGACAATCGATGTACTCGTCCCCCTGGTACCCGCACGGCTCGCCGTCGCCAGCCAGCGGGACGCAGGTCGCCCCGCTCGCGCTCTCGACCGCCCCCTCGACCCCCGACTGACACGTCGCGTACGGGACACACTGGCCCCCGCAGCCCTGGCCCGGCCCGGGCAGCAGCGTGCACAGCCGCGAGTCCGGGTCGCAGAAGGTGTCGAAGCGGGCGCAGGCGCTGTTGCCGTCGCACGGCTCGCCGAGCTCCGGGGCGACCACGCAGGTCGACGGCGCGCCGTCGTAGGAGCTGCGACACGCCCCTGGCTCCTCGCAGTACTGGAGGTCGCCCCCGCAGCTCTCCCCCGGCCCGCGCAGCTCGATCTTGCGGCACTTGCTGCCGTCGCAGACCGTCTCCTCGGCGCAGGTCTGGCCGATCGAGCAGTCGCCCCCCGCCTCGACCCGCGCCGTGCATACCGTCGGCGTACCCATCACCGGGTCGAAGGCGCAGTACGCCTCCGCCACGCAGCCGACGCTGGAGAAGCCACACGGCTCGCCGAGCTCGGTCGGGTCCGGGAACACCCGGCACGCCCCGACGCAGCACATGTCCGTGCACATCGCATCGGTGCCACACACCGCATTACCGGCGCACTCGGCCGCGCTCATGCACGGCCCGTTACGGCCGATCCGCCCGCGAAACACCCCGTCGCAGCCCGCGAACGGCTCTTCCTCGTACTCGCAGCTGCGCTCGCGCATGGCATCCAGGCACGCCGCCGCCGCCTCGCGGTCGTACTCGACGTGACCGGCGGACTGCGCCGCCCGCAGATACGTTAAGTCCGGGTCGCGCTCGATCGCGTTGTCGACGATGCACCCTGACACGCTCTCGTACTGATGACAGTCGTGCTGCCACGTGCAATACGCCTCCTCGAGCTCGCGGGGGTAGTCCTCGATGCTCGGCGTGCAGGCCAAAAGACCTGCCCCGAGCGACAGGATCACGATCTTGCCACGATGTGTCATGTGCATCACGTGCCCTGCCCCGGATCCGCCGGCACCGGGCAGCCCG
>JAYUXQ010000250.1:0-2024 GCA_043752905.1 Nannocystis sp.
CCTGCCTGGTGTGCTGCTTCCCTCTTCACCCTCTCTACGCCGCTCAGCATGGCCACGTACGACCGATTGCGTGAGATCATCAGGCCCATGGCCCGCACCGCCCCCCGCACCGCCGCCGTGATCGGCTACGTCCGCGTCTCCACCGACGAGCAGTCGCTCGGCCCCGAGGCCCAGCGCGCCGCGATCGAGCGATGGGCCAAGGCCCGCGGCCTGGTCGTGCTCGTCGTCCACGAAGATCGCGGGGTGTCCGGTGCGGCTGCCCTGGACGCGCGGCCGGGCCTGCTCGCGGCCCTCGGGGACCTTGCGCGCAGCCGGGCGGCATACCTCGTCGCCGCCAAGCGAGACCGGCTCGCGCGCGACGTCATCATCGCCGCGCAGCTCGAGCGCCTCGCGGCACGCAGTGGGGCGCAGGTCGCCACGGCGGACGGCGCCGGCGAGGGCAACTCCGCGGAGGCGGCGCTGATGCGGCGCATGGTCGACGCCTTCGCCGAGTACGAGCGGGCCTTGATCCGCGGCCGCACGCGAGCGGCCCTCGCCGCGAAGCAGGCCCGCGGCGAGCGAGTCAGCCGCTTTGCGCCCTACGGCGCCGGCCTCGACCAGCGCGGCGAGCTGACGCCCGCGCCTGCCGAGCTGGCGGCGATCGAGCTGGCGATCGAGCTGGCCGCGCGCGGGGTGCCGCTGCGCAACATCGGCGCCGAGCTGCAGGCGGCGGGGCACCGGCCCCGGGGCGCTCGCTGGCACCTGACGACGATCGCCCGGATGGTCCGGCGGGCTCGGGGGGGCGGCGATGTACACGATCCGTCCCCTTCGTGTACGCCGGCCTCGCTTCGTCCCCATGGCTCGCCCCGGCCTCGCCCCGCCGCGGCCGCTGGCCGTGAGCCAAAACCACCTACTCACGAGACGACACCGACATGACCTCCGACCACGCCAAGATCATCCGCCTCGCCCGCAGCTTCCCGACCCTTGAGGGAGCGCCGCTCGAGCCCTGGGACCCCGTGGTGTTCGATGCATGGACCGCAGGGCCCACGGGGACGAGCGGCTCGCGCCACGCGGCGGCGTTCATCCTCGCGGTGTGGCACATCCCCGCAAACCCCGTCGCCGTCGTTCGCAAGAATCTCTGCCGCGGCCTGCACGAGGTCCTCGAGGGCTGCGAGCGGCGGGCCTACGACGCCGAGGAGACCGCGCCGCCGCTGGTACAGCGGCGCATCAACAACGCGCGCGACAAGGCCCTCGCCGCCTGGTGCTCCTACCAGCTCGGCGAGCTCGACGAGGCTCGCGAGGCAGCCACGGCTGCGGCTGCGATCGTCGACACCTACGCGCCGCTCGCCCGCTGGCTCGCTGCGGAGCGCCAGTTGCCCGCGGCGGACGTTCTCCGGCAGCTCGGCGACGCCGAGGTCTGGCGGGTCGGCATCTTCAACGCCGCCGCTGCTCTGGCCGTGTGGGACGCTGAGCACCGCGAGGCCTTCTGCGCCTGGGCCCGCGCGCCCTGGTTTTGCTGAGCGCCAGCAAGGTTTCCCCCAGTCGGGACTCGAACCCGAGTGCCTCCCCTGCGAAAGGTAGGCCGCCATCCATGACCTGGGGGAGGCGAGCGAAACCTTGCCTGAAACCAACACAACAAGCAAGGACAACCGGTGTCCTCCCGCGTGCGGGATGTCACTGGTCGCCTTGCTTGTTGATGAAGCTCTTTCGAGCTCCAGGTACCTCGTGGGAGGGACCTACCTTTCGCAGGGGTAGAGGTATTTTGCCGTTATACGTTTCGATGTCAACGTAGCTTGGCAGCTACTAACTAGTGGATGACTGAACCACCGTCCTGAATTCACAGCATAATTCAGGCACGAGAGTAAACTCACAGTTTAAATCAGGCTGGAATCAAGCTCCAGTCGACACTCCCGGTCGACGTAACCGTAGGGTCTTGGTCGACGTAGCGAACCGTTGCGCGCGCGTCCGGTCGACGTACCGCGCGCGTCCGATCGACGTACCTCGCAGGTCGACCCGACCCGACCTGCGCGGTGCGCGCGGGTCGG
>JAYUXQ010000251.1:0-2024 GCA_043752905.1 Nannocystis sp.
TCACCAAAAGGGGAACCTGCTCGAGCATCCTTCGGCCTGGGGAAGTTGAGGCGGCGGTCACTGGGGAAGTACAGAACCCGCGGTAGGTCGGTGTCGCCGTAGCGATCCGAGTCGAACGCGGCTTTGTCGAAGACCCGCCAACTGGGCGAACGTGTCAGGAGTTGGTCGCCCTTTGCTCCGTTTCGGACGATCAGGTCGAGCTCTGCTGCTTGCTGCGACTTGACGAACACGTCATCACCGATCGCCAGGCACAGGTCGCGGGTCCCGGGGAAGATCTCGCTGCTCACACGCAGATCGAGGCGAAGTTCGCTCGCGCCACGAAAGACCTGACGGCTGTCAATGTCGCCACGGCCATCGAAAACGCCGAACAGCCCCTCGAGCAGCGTCGTCTTGCCGCTCCCGTTCGCGCCGCCGACGAGCACGATGTCGGGCACCGTGCTGTTCCAGCCGAGGCCGTCTTCGAGCCAATCGAGCTGACGGATCGACCGGTAGCCGGCGACGTGCAGGCCCGTGATCTTCAGGCTCGGCGCGATCGCTGCGGGTTCCTCGGCCATGCCCGAGGGTACACGCAGGGGGGCCCGGCGCTCAAGGCCGGGCCCCTTCGTGCGTCGCTCAGCGCCTGTCGTTCTTACCGGTCTTCTCGAGGAACTCCTCGTACGTGCCGGGGAACAGGTCGTAGCCCTTCTCGCCCTTGAGCTCGAGGACCTGGGTGGCGACCTCGGCGATCATCGCGTGGTCGTGGCTGACGAAGATCAGGGTGCCCTCGTACTTTTGCAGGGCCTCGGTCAACGCGCGGATCGACTCGAGGTCGAGGTGGTTGGTCGGCTCGTCCATCAGCAGCAGGTTGGGCTTGGTGAGCGTCAGCTTGGCGAGCAGCAGGCGCACGGTCTCGCCGCCGCTGAGCGCCTTGACCGGCTTGTCGGCGTCCTCCGAGGGGAACAGCATGCGCCCGAGCAGGCCGCGGATCTCCTCGACGGTCGACTTGGGGTCCCACTGATACAGCCACTGGAAGGCCGTCATGTTGTCGGCCTTGCCGATGCCCTCGTCGTGGTCCTGCGGGAGGTAGCCGAGGTTGACCTCGTGGCCGAGGACGATCTTGCCGCGGTCGGGCTCGTAGACGCCGGCGAGGCACTTGAGGAGGGTGGTCTTGCCGATGCCGTTGGGGCCGACCACGGCGATCTTCTCGCCGCGCGTGGCGTTGAAGACCAGGTCCTTGAGGACCGGCTTCTCGAAGGTCTTGCTGAGCTTGTCGACGGTGAGCGCGAGCTTGCCGCTCTGGACCTTGGGGTCGAAGCGGATGAACGGTCGGGCGATGTTGGAGCGCTTGAGGTCGACGAGGTCGATCTTGGCGATCGCGCGCCGGCGTGACTGGGCCTGGCTCGCCTTCTTGGCGTTGGCGCCAAAGCGCTGGATGAACTCCTTGAGCTCGGAGATCTTCTTCTGCTTGCTGGCGTTGCCCTTCTCCGCGGAGATCCGAAACTGGATCTTCTGCTTCATCATCTCGTCGTAGCCGCCGGTGTACGTGATGATGTTCTGGTAGTCGACGTCCGCGGTGTGGGTGCACACCTCGTTGAGGAAGTAGCGGTCGTGCGAGACGACGACCAGCACGCCGCGGTACTCCATCAGGAAATTCGACAGCCATCGGATCGACTCGAGGTCGAGGTGGTTGGTCGGCTCGTCGAGCAGCAAGATGTCCGGGCTGCCGAACAGCGCCTGGGCCAGCAGCACGCGCAGGCGCATGCCGCCGGTCAGCGCCTTGAGCGGCTGCTCCTGCTGCGACGCCGGCAG
Source organism: Nannocystis sp. (assembly GCA_043752905.1). Taxonomy (GTDB): domain Bacteria; phylum Myxococcota_A; class Polyangia; order Nannocystales; family Nannocystaceae; genus Nannocystis. The sequence continues at coordinate 1,789 of JAYUXQ010000251.1, forward strand.
ACCGAGGCCCTCCAACAGCTGCTCCGCCTCGTAGTCGGCGCCGTAGCCGTTCTCCTCCGCGATCGTGCCCTCGAGCTCGCCGAGGCGCATGCCGACCTCGTCGCTGGTGTTGCCCTCCGCCAGCAGCCGCTCCTTCTCCAACATCGCGGACCACAGCTTCTGGTTGCCCATGATGACGACGTCGCGGATGCGGTCGTTCTCGTAGCGGTAGTGGTCCTGGTGGAGCACGCTGAGGC
>JAYUXQ010000252.1:0-5167 GCA_043752905.1 Nannocystis sp.
TGTAATCGGGATCGGGTGGAGGATGTGCAGGGGGCGGCGGTCGGGTTGATCGCGGACTTTGTCGATCGCTTTGGGGCTGCGCCCGCGCTGGGCGGATAACTGGCGGGTGGCCAGGGGATGGCGCTGGCGCTGGCGGGCGCGGGGGGGGGTGCTGACGGAGGAGCTACAGGCGGCGGACTTCACGGATGTGCTCGCGATGATCAGCGGGCGCGGGGGCCGGGCGCTCGCGGCCGAGGAGGCCGGCGTGACTGTGGAACAATGTCCCGCGCGGGATGCCCCGACGAGGCGCGACGATCGCACTGCCCCGCGAGCCTCGCTTCGGGTCAGCGGACCTGGATCTCCGATTGCAGACGGCGCGCGAAGCTGCCAGCCTCGCGCGCATGACTCCCATCCATGCTTGCATGAGCACGCGCCGCGCCGCGCTGGCGATCGCACTCGGCGTGACCGCCTGCGGTGATAACGGCACCACGTCGACCACGACCGAGGGCACGACCGGCGGCGACACCACGGCCACCGACCCCTCGTCCCCGACGACCACGCCGACGACCACGCCGACGACCACGCCGACGACCACCATCGAGCCGACGGACACCACGCCGGGTACGGACGGGACCGTCGGCGAGACCATGGGCACGACGGTCACCACGGGGACGACGGACACGACGGTCGGGCCGACGACGGCGACGGAGGGCTCGTCCGACACGACGATGGGCGTCGTCACGCAGACCACGGGCGACACCGGGACGACCACCGGTCCCGGGACCACCACGGGCGACACGACCGGCGGCGGGTGTTCGCAGGGCGACATCGTGTGCGAGGGCGACGTCGCCAAGACCTGCGACGGCATGGGTGGCTTCTCCGACGAGATGCCGTGCCCGGGCGGCTGCGTCGAGGGCATGGGCTGCATCGTGTGCGAGCCGGGGGCCAAGAGCTGCGAGGGCGAGATCTCGAAGATCTGCAACGAGACCGGCACCGAGGAGGAGGAGGTCCTGTGCGACGGCGTGCAGGGCGTCACCTGTGATCCCAACGCGGGCGCGTGCGTCGGCGCGTGCGCGCCCAACGAGCTCGGCAAGAGCTACATCGGCTGCGACTACTATCCGACGGTCACCGCCAACATCGTCGCCGATACCTTTAGCTTCGCGGTCGTCGTCGCCAACACCTCGAACCAGGCGGCCAACCTCGAGATCGACAAGGCGGGCGTACTGCTGCTCAACGACAGCGTCGGGCCGCAGAGCGTCAAGGTCATCCCGTTGCCGTGGGACTACGCGCTCAAGGGCACCGACGGCGACCCGGTCTCGGCGCTGGTGCCGGGCGGCGCGTACCGCCTGCGGTCCGACCAGCCGGTCACCGTGTATCAGTACAACCCGATCGAGTACGAGATCGGCTTGTTCGAGAATTCGTTCACCAACGACGCCTCGCTGCTGCTGCCGGTGAACGTGTGGACGGGCGACTACTTCGTGGTCGCGCGCAACACCTGGGACGCGGTCGACTTCGGCCAGGTCATCCCCGGCTTCTACACCGTGACGGCCAGCGAGGACGACACCACGGTCACGCTGCTGCCCTCCGAGACCGGCAACAAGGTGCTCGCGGGCGGCGGCGTGCAGGCCGACGGCACCGGCCAGGTCAAGCTCGACCGCGGTGACGCGCTGCAGATCTTCTCCGCGCTGATCAACGGCAACCCGAGCATGGCCGACGTCACCGGCACGCGGATCACCGCCGACAAGAAGATCCAGGTGATCGGCGGCCACGTGTGCACGTTTATCCCGTACGACGTCGGCTACTGCGACCACCTCGAGGAGTCGATGTTCCCGTACGAGACGCTGGCGAAGAAGTACATCGTCACGCCGGCCCTGATCCCGACCGGCGGCAACGTGCCCAAGGCGCAGATGGTGCGCATCGTGGCGACCGAGGACGACACCACGCTGACCTACGACCCGCCGCAGGGCGGCGCCCCGGCGACGATCGCCAAGGCCGGGCAATACGTCGAGATCGATCAGACCTCGGCCGACTTCGAGGTGACCTCGAACAACAAGATCCTCATCAGCCAGTACATGCTCGGTCAGGACGCCGGCGGCGACTCGGGCGACCCGGCGATGGCCTTGACGGTCGCCACCGAGCAGTATCGCAAGAGTTACCTGTTCCACGCGCCGATCAACTACGAGTCCAACTACGTCAACATCACCGCGCCGCTCGACGCCAAGGTGACCCTCGACAACGTCGCCGTCGGCGGCCTCAAACCAATCGGTGCGACCGGCTTCGGGGTCGCCCGCGTGAAGCTCGGCAACAACGTCGACGGCAACCACGACATCAAGGCCGACAAGCCGATCGGCATCAGCGTGTACGGCTACGGCCAGTATACGAGCTACTGGTACCCCGGCGGCCTCGACCTCGAGACCCTGCCGCAGTAGATCCAGCACGGGCTGTCACGCGGTCGGCAAGAACGCGGTCGTGAAGGCCGCGTTCGAGTCGACAGACCCCGGGGCGATCACGCCGAGCTCGCTCAGCTGGTCGCGCAGCGTCTGCCAGCGGGCGGCGGTCATTGTTCCGGGTCGGCCGCCCGCGACCGCGGCGAGCGGAGCGAGGGCCGCCGCGGCGCTCGCCATGGCCGCGAGCGCCATCTCGGGGTTTTGCGCGTGGATCTGTGTGTGCGCGGGGCCAGGGTCGCGCAGGTAACGCTCCCATCCGATCGTCACCGCGGCGACGAAGCTGCGCACGCGCCCGGGCTGTTCGGCGATCATCGCCTCGCTGGTGATGACGACGCCCGCGTAGGGATCGAAGCCGAGGTCGGCCACGGACAGGCAGCGGACCGCGACGCCCTGGCGCTCGACGACGACGGGCTCGCTAAACACGTAGGCCTGCTGGGCCAGCGTGGGGTCGGCCAAAAATGGCGCAACGCTGCCGGCGTAGGGGACCACGGACACGCCGGGCAGGCCGACCTTGTTCTGGAGGAACTGCGAGAAGGGCTCGCGGATGTTCATCGCCAGGGTCATGTCACGCAGCTCGGCGAGGCTGCGCGGGCCGTCGGCATGGACGAGGATGCAGCGCGGGTTGCGTTGCAGCGCGGCGAACACGGCGACGACCGGGACCTGTTGTGCGCGCGCGGCGAGGATCGCCGCGGCGTCGGAGATGCCGAACGCGCTGCGACCCGCGGCGACCTGGGGGATGACCGGCGCGTCGGGCCGACCGGCGACGATCTCGACGGTGAGCCCCGCGGCCGCGTAGTCGCCAGCGACCTGCGCGGCGTAGAAGCCCCCGTGCTCGGGCTCGGGGAACCAGTCGAGCGTCAGCTGCAGCGCGCCGTCGGGCGCCTGTCCCTTGGAGCAGCCGGGCGCGAGGGGCAGCAGCGAGAGCGCGAGGAGCGAGCGACGACGCAGCATCCCCCGGAGCCTACACGCCGCCCCCGGGCGCGGTCGATCCCGTGCGAGGCGCAGCGCGGCGGCCTGCCGCGAACCGCGGACGCCGCCGGGGGCCCAGGAGCGGCGTCGTGGTGCGACGCCCGAAGCCGTCGGGGTCGCCGTAAACCGACCCGCAGGGCGAAACTGCCGGCCGCGCCCTTGCTGGAGCGCGCGCAGCCGTAGTAGAAACGCACGCATGCGTCCATCGCCTGCGCTCGCGCTCGTGCTCGTGCTGCCGGCCTGTGAGGGCGGCGCGGACGATGCATCGTCGCCCGGGCCCGACGCGGTCGTGGAGCCGGCGCTGCTGGTCGAGCCGCCCCCGGTGTCGGCGCCGGTCAAGGCCCCGCCGATCACGGACTGTCCGCAGGTCCTGGAGCACCCCGAGTCGGGTGACCGCATCATCGGCCGCGCGTGCGGGCGGGTGACCGTCAAGAAGGGTTACCGCGTCGAGGAGGGCACGCTGACGATCGAGGGTGGCGTGACGCTGGCCTTCGAGCCGGGCGCCGAGATGACGGTCGGCTATCAAAAGCCGGGCAAGCTGTTCGTCAAGGGCACACCGGACAGCCCGGTGCTGTTCACGTCGGCGGCGCTCAAGGAGATCGGCGCGTGGCGTGGGCTCTATCTCTACGAGCACGCCGACGGCTCGGAGATCTCGGGCCTGCACCTCGAGTTCGGCGGCGAGGGCATCCGCGGGCCGGTGTACGTGCTGGCGGACGACGTGAAGATCGACGACTCGGTCATCCGCGACACGCTCGACGTGCCGGTCCATGTGTCACAAAAGGGCCGGCTGATCAGCTTCTCCGGCAACCGCATGGAGCGCGTCAGCACGACGGCGATGCTGCTGCCACCAAGCTCGATGGCGGCGATCGCCGCCGACAACGTGTTCCCCGAGGGCGCGGTGATCTACGTGCTGACCGGCGTGGTGCGCGAGCGCGTGCGCTGGGCCAACCCGGGCGTGCCCCTCGTGATCGGCGGGTTGATCGAGGTGGCCGGCGAGGACGACGACACCGAGGCCCTGCTCGAGCTGACGCCGGGCACGACGCTGCGCTTCGACGAGGACGCGTACATCAACGTCGGCTACTACCGCCCGGGCTCGCTGCGCGCCGTCGGCACCGCCGCGGCGCCGATCGTGTTCACCTCGCTCGAGCGCAAGACGCCGGGGGCGTGGCGCGGGGTCAATCTCTACAAGAACGCGACGGCGAGCTTCGAGCACGTGACCTTCGAGTATGGCGGTCGTCTCGTCGACTCCGGGGTGTTGTATGCCAACAGCCGCGCGGCGCTGTCGGTCGCCGACTGCAAGTTCCTCAACAACGACGGCGGCGTGGTGCTAGAGGGCGGTGAGCTGCGGATCTCGGAGTTCGCGCGCAACACCTTCGAGGCGTCGATCCCGGCGCTGCAGGCCTCGGCGCAGGCGTTCGGGGCGGTCGGCGAGGGCAACGTGTTCCCGAAGGAGGCCCGGCTGCGGATCGAGGGCGGACGCATCGAGCGTGACGCTCGCTGGCGCGACCCGGGCCAGCCGATCGAGGTCACGAGCCCGATCTCGGTGCAGAGCGAGGCGACCCTGACGATCGACGCAGGCGTCGACCTGCGCGTGCGCGACGGCTTCACGCTGGCGATCGGCGAGGTCTACGGCGGCAGCGTGCAGATCCACGGCACGGCCGAGGCGCCGGTGACGATCTTCGGGATCCACGACCGGCGCGGCACCTGGGACGCGATCCGGATCCACCCGCGGTCCACGAAGAACGTCATCGAGCACCTGCGCCTGCGCAACG
>JAYUXQ010000253.1:0-5166 GCA_043752905.1 Nannocystis sp.
GGCGATCGTGCGAGACGACCGGTTCCTCGGGGCGATCGCGGTGTGCCTGTGCGGCTTGACGGTCGGGCTGCCGTGGCTGCTCGAGCGCGCGGCCCGGCAGGTGTTCACGCTCGGCTCCCCGCGCTGGGCGGTGCGCATGACCGGCCTGCGCGCGCTGCTGATGCCGGGCGCGGGGCTCGGGAGACAGCAGCAGATCCTCGCCGGCTTCTCGTTGCTCGATCGACGCGGCCCGGCGGCGGCGCTGGCCCACTTCCGGGCGCTGGCCGCCGAGGCCGAGGACACCGCGGAGCTGGCGATGATCCACGAGCAGATCGTGGCGATGCTGCTCTACGACCTGCGCTGGAGCGAGGCAGTGGGACACTACGAGTCGCAGTTCCAGCCCAACTACGCGGCCCTGCGCCCGGCGCTGGCGCTGGGGATGCTGCGGGCATACGGCGAGCTCGGTCGCCTCGACGACGCCGACCGACTGTTGCGTATGCTCGAGGACGGGCCGCTCGGGCAAGAGCCCGGCGCCAGCGAGCTGCTCGGGCAGGCGCGCCTGACCTTCCTCGCGTACGCGGGCGCGTCGGCGACGGTCGACGCGGCGCTGACCCCCGAGCACGCGAGGATCCTCGGGGTCGCGCCCGCGAGCGCGGCGCTGCTGCGGGCGACCGCGGCGGCGTGCAGCGGCGACGAGGCCCACGCGCGTGCGCTGATCCAGCAGCTCGAGGCGATGCCGCGGCGGCTGCGTGGCCGCGACGGCCGGGCCCAGGCGGCCGCGCGGGCGCTGCTCGTGCATTTGCCAGGTCATGCAGGTCATGCCGGTCATGCGGGTCATGCAGGTCATGCCGCGCCGAACCCGGCGCTCGACGAGCAGGCGCTGCGCGTCGCGCTGCGGATCCGCGAGCAGCTGAGCCGGGGCCGGGCGCCGCGACGCGCCGAGGGCGTGCTGGTGACGTCGCTGTTGATCGTGGCGATGGCCGCGAGCTTCCTCGCCGCGCTGTGGCAGGGGCTCGCGGGGGTGGGACTGCTGCGCGCCGGGGCGTTCACGCCGGAGCTGTGGCGGGCGGGCAGCTGGGGCCGTTTGTTGACGGCGCCGTTCGTGCACGCGGACCTGCTCGGGCTGTTGCTCGACGCGTGGTCGATCTGGCTCTCGGGACATGTCTTCGAGCGCATCCAGGGGCGCGGCCGCATGGGCCTGATAGCGCTCGGCGGCGCGGCTGCCGGGCTGTGGGCGACCGGCCGCGTGGACCCGGAGCCGGCGCTGATGCTCGGCGGCGGCAACGCGATGGCGGTCGCGGTGCTGGTGGCGACGCTGTGGACGCTGGTCCCGATGCGCACGCCCGGGGTCGCACCGGCGGCGCGTCGCAGCCTGGTGATCATGTTGCTGCTGTTGCTGGGCGCCCAGCTGCTCAGCTGCGTGCCCGGCGACTCGATGTTGCGGTCGACGCCGCTGGCGCTCGGCGCCGCGGCCTTCGTCGGGTCGGTGGTGGCGATCGCGTTGCCGCCGATCTTGCCGAGGCTGGCGTATCGCGTGCTCGACCTGCTGTTGGTCGCGGCGATCGGCGTGACCGCGGTGGCGGCCTATCGCGTGGCCCAGGAGGACCCGATCGCCTTCGCGCTCGCGCACCGCGAGCCGCGGCCGGCCGAGCGCGGCGCGTTGCTGTCGCTGCCGCAGAGCTTCGAGCGCGTCGGCGCGGCGGGCGAGCGCCGGCATGCACTGCTGCCGGTGTATCAGGGCTGGCTCGACGCGCAGGCGCTGCGCGGCGGGGCGCTCGTGCAGGTCATGGTCGTCGAGGGCAAGGCGAGCGCGGGCGATGGCTCCGGGTCGGCGCTGTTCCGCGTCGATGCCGGGCTGTTGAGGGAGCTGGCGGTGCGCGAGGACGCGGACGTGTCGGCGCAGGCTCGCGCAGCGCTCGACGCGGCCGGTCCATGGTCGACCTACACGCTGCAACGCAACGGTGAGCCGGTCGCGCGGGTCGTCGAGCGGCCGCTGACGCCGGATGGCCCGACGGTGGTCCTCGTCGCCGCGCCGCCGCTGGCGTTCGAGCAGGCGCCGGAGCTGTACACCCGCATCGTGGTCGACGCGCAGCGCGTGCCCTGAGGCTGTCCCTTGGGACAGACAAAAGCGACCACGAGCGCCGCGCTCTCGAGGACGCGGGGCTCGTGGCCGGGAGACTTCGTTCGCTTCGCGGCTAGTCGCGGGCGAGGCTGGTGTTGCTGGCGTGGACGAGCTCGACGCGGCTGTGCACGCCGATCCGGCGGTAGATCTGGCGGACGTAGGTGCGGACGGTGCTAAAGGAGAGGCCGGTGCGGGTCGCGATCTGCTTGTCGGTGCAGCCGGAGATCACGAGGCGGGCGATCTTCGCCAGACGCGGCGGCAGCTGGGGCTCCGGGGCGCCGCTGGCGGTGTCGAGGGCCTGGTTCGGGACGGAGAGGTAAAAGGTCTGACCCTCGGCCTGGATCGCGGCGCGGCGCGGCCACTCCTTGGGGTCGGACGGGGTGCCGTCGTCCTCGTCGCCGGGCTTGCGGTCGATGCTGCGCATCGCCGCGGCGTTCATACACACGATGGCACCCTGCTCGGTGCTGACGATCGCGGGGCGACGGTAGCCCTGTAGCAGCTCGGTCAGGATGTTGATGACCGGTACGGGTCGCACCGCGACCGGTTCGACGTCCGACGCGGCGGTCTTTTGCCAGGTTCCTGCAGAGTTTCGGGCATCCATGGGAGTAGTCATCTGGGTGTCGAGCATCGAGATCTTCGTTTCAGGTCCGGGTAACCGTGGAGGAATTGGCCTGGTGAAGGCGCCAGGTACGCCGAGTCGCATGAACATCGGTTCATGCCGCCGAAGACAGCCGGGTGGTAGTGTCGGCGCCGACGTCACCGATCCCAACTTCCTGTATGGATGACGTATACGCAGGAATTGGCGGCCAGCGGGCGCGACCAGGGCCCGCGGAGCCGGGGACGCGGCGGGTGGCGACGGAGAGGCTGTGGTCGCGAGGTGCGACTCGCTCGTACGGCGAGGGGACCCGCGAGGTGACCCGCGAGGTGGCCCGCGAGGTGGCCCGCGAGGTGACATGCCGCTTGCGGTCCGAGCGAACTGAGACGCGTGATATGTCTACTCGCCGCCGAGCTGGGCTCGCAGCGAGCACACCCACTTCTCGAGCGACGTTGTGGTCGACTTGAGCAGGGCGGGCTCGGCGGCGAGGGCGGTCATCTTGGCCGACAGCGCCTCCTTGGCGCGGCGCAGGCGGGAGCGGACGGTGCCTTCGGGGAGGCCGAGGACCTGGGCGAGCTCGGGCGCGGCCATGTCTTCCCAGTAATAGAGCTCGAGCACGAGCTGATAATCGAGGGGGATCCGGCGCAGGGCCTCTAGCAGCAGGCGCTGCTCTTGATGGATCGCCAGGACGCTGCTCGGCGAGGGGGTGAGCTGGTCGCTCGAGGTGTCCGCAAAGTCGATCGGCGCATTGTCGGGGTAGCGACGGCGCTCGCGGAAGTGGGCGCACAGGACATGATGTGCGACTGCAAACAGGTAGGTTCGGAAGCTAGCTTGCTTTTGGAACCGGTCGCGGCCCTCGACGCATCCAAGGAAGGTCTTTTGGATCAGGTCGTCGATGTTGTGCTGGACCTTGTTGGTGAAAAAGCGGCACACCGCCTCAAAATAGCGCTCGAACAGCGTATTGCCGGCTTCACGGTCGCCAGCCCGCCATGCATCCAGGAGTTCGAAGTCCGTCACCAAGGCCTGTCGCGGCGATACTATCACCGTCTGGCCCGGCTGTGGTGGTGTCATGGTACGATGGGTCATGGCGCAAGGGGGCGGCGGGTCGGATGGCCTGACACTTCAGCTCCGACAGCAGCTGGCGGCGGCGCGGGTGGTCGCGCCGGATCTCGAGGTGCAGCAGCTCAAGGCGTCGGTGCGCGCGCGCCTGTTCGGCATCGTCGATACGCCGCCCAAGCTCGGTGGATACACCATCTTGCGATTGATCGGTCGCGGCGGGATGGGGGCGGTGTACGAGGCCCGGGACGCGCGCGGCGAGGTGGTCGCGCTCAAGGCCCTGCGGGGCTGCGAACCGGCGGCGCTGGTCCGCTTCAAGCACGAGTTTCGCGCCCTCAGCGATCTCGTGCACCCGAATCTGGCGCTGCTCTACAGCCTGGCCATTACGGGCGATCAGGCATTTTTGACGATGGAGCGGATCGACGGGGTCGACTTCCTGACCCACGTGGGACAGGCACCCACCGCCGGGCTGGCGACGCGCTTACATGGCGCGCTGGTCCAGCTGGTCGACGGGCTCGGGGCGCTGCACGCGGCCGGTAAATTGCATCGCGACGTCAAGCCGTCGAACGTGCTGGTCACCCGCGAGGGTCGCGTGGTGATCCTCGACTTCGGGCTGGTGCAGGAGCTGGCCGGCACGCCGGTCCCGGGCGGCGAGTCGCTGGCCGGCACGCCGGCGTACATGGCCCCGGAGCTGTTCCTCGGCGCGGCGCCGAGTACGGCGAGCGACTGGTACAGCGTCGGCGTGATGCTCTACGAGGCGTTGGCAGGGGCGCTGCCGTTCACGGGCACGGCGCTGGCGGTGCTGCGCGACAAGTGTGAGCGCGAGCCGCCGACTCCGCCGCCGGTCGGCGGGGTCACGGGGGCCGACGCGACGCTGGCCCTGTTGTGCACGCGGCTGCTCGCGCGCGACCCGGCGGCGCGCCCCGATCGCAAGGCGATCACGGCGGCGCTCGAGGCGGCGCAGGGCAAGGAGCTGGCTCTCGGGACAGGTGAGGGCGGGCGTGGGGCCCGGGTTCGTAGCCCGGTGCAGGCGCCGTTGATAGGCCGGCAGGACGAGCTCGATGTGCTGCGCAAGGCGGCGGCCGGGGTGCGTGGCGGCGAGCCGGCGGTCGTGCTGGTGCGCGGCGGATCGGGGCTCGGCAAGACGACGCTGGTCGACAGCTTCTTGCAGGAGCTGGACGGGCAGGCGGTGATCCTGCGCGGCCGCTGCTACGAGCGCGAGCAGGTGCCGCACAATGCCTTCGATGGCCTGGTCGACGCGCTCGTCGGGCACCTGCTGACGCTCGACCTGACGGTGCAAGCGGAGCTGTTGACGGGCGACGTCGAGGCGCTGGTGCGGCTGTTCCCGGGCTTGCAGAGATTGCCATGGCCGGCGCCAGATCCCATGGAGGCGGCGGACCCGGACGGGGCCGAG
>JAYUXQ010000254.1:0-2020 GCA_043752905.1 Nannocystis sp.
AACGGCCCCAACGCGGCCCCCGTCAGCCCCAACGACAGCTCGACAGGATCATCGCGCTCGAGAACGCTGGCGACCTCCCGCGCTGGTAGCGGCTCCAGAGCAGCCCGCCCCGCGCCAACGAGCCGATGGTCTGGCGCGTCGTCGCCAGCAAGGACGGCACCGACCTCAAGTTCGACCCGCCCGTCTCGATCGGCGCCACCTACGACGACCTCGCCGCCGGCAAGCTGGTCCAGTTCACCTCCAACGACGACTTCGACCTCACCAGCAACCACCCCGTGCTCGTCGCCGGCTACATGTACGGCTGCAAGGCCACCAAGCTGGCCGACTGCCCCGGCGACCCCTCGATGGTGCTCGCCGTCCCCGTCGAGCAGTGGCTCACCGACTACGTGTTCCTGGTCGACGTCTCGTACACCAACAACAACGCCAAGCTGGTCCGCGCGAAGGGCCAGCAGGTCTCGATCGGCTGCCTCGGCGAGGTCACCGACTGGACCCCCGTCACCGCGACTTATGAGTCGGCCGTCGTCAGCTTCAACGGCGGCGGTGGCTGCGAGCCCGGCACCAACACCGCCACTGGCACCTCACCGTTTAGCATCATGGTCGTCGGCGAGTCGGCCAGCACCAGCTACGCCTACCCCGGCGGCCTCGCCCTCAAGCCGATCAACCCCGGGTGAGCCTGCGCCTACGCGACGTGGCCCGCAGCGGCGGCCCGTCAGTCGATGCCGGCCTGCCGGGACATCCCGAAGAACGGATGCACCGTCACATGGACCGCGAGCGACTCGTCCGTCCGCCCGACCACCCACAGCTGGTAGCGACCCGGCTGGAGCTCGAATTGCCGGTCCAGGAGGGTCGGCCCGCTGTCCCGGAGCTTCGCCTCATACGCGCGCCAGAAACCCGCCGCGGCCGCGCCATCGACCGGTTCGCACGGTAAAAACACGACCTCCGCCCCGGTCGGCGTCACCCGGTACGAGCCGGCCTCCGCCACATCGATGCGTCGCGTCACGAACGGGCGCCCGCCCTTCGGTCCCGAAAGGGCGGGCGCCGGAAACGGCCCCTGCGACCCCGCTGCGCAGTCGAGGACGACATCGAAGTCGGCCCGCTCCGCGAGCGACACGGTCCCGTCCGCCGACGTCTCGTGGCAGCGAGCGATCCCCGGCGCGTAGAGCGGTGCATCGGCCCAGAACGCCAGCTGGAGCGCCTCGAAGCTGTCGCCGAGGTGCTCTTCAAGCGCCGCGAAGCGCTCGCCAGGACTGTCCCGGTCGTCGGAGTCACGCATGACCGCCCCGGCCACATCTTCCCCGTAAACCGCGAGCATCCACTTGAAGAAGTGTGCAGCGGCCTCGTAGCGCACGCCCTCAGCCTCGTCCGCCTCGATGTACGTGACCAGATCCTCACGCAGTAGATCGGTCGGTCTCTCGGATAAGGCCTCGGCAAACCCCTCCTTCCAGAAGGGAGCCTGATCGGCATTGAAGATCGGCAGCGCGGCGGTATGCGTGAGCTCGTGCATCATGCTCCACGAATTCCCAACAGCAATAAGCGGTGCCGCACTTGCGTACGCGCAGCCCGAACGATCCCGCGGACAGTACCGGGTTGCTTCGTTGGTCACGATGACCTCGATCTTTTCCGCGGGCGCAGATCCCTCGAAGCGCTCGGCGATCGCCTCGACGTGGGCCTGCCATGTATTGGCCGTTCCGTCACATAAAATCGATGTTTCGTCACGGTACACGACGAGACCCGGCGTTTCCGTAACAACTTCACCAGGAAACGATGGCGAATCGTCACAAGCGACAAGAAGTTTCACCAAAATGCCCAGGCCAGCTTCACTGAGCGTGTGGGGTACGCGCGGCACCTGGCGAGTATCCCCGACTTCATGAGCGCCTTCAAGTCGTCAAAGATGCTCGACTCCGAACGTCGCCGTGAAACACCCGCTTGTGCTCACAAGCTCTGCCCTTGCAGGGGCCCTGATGCCTGGACGAAGATTCGCCAATGAAGCCAAGCCAAGCCAAGCCAAGCCAAGCCAAGC
>JAYUXQ010000255.1:0-2020 GCA_043752905.1 Nannocystis sp.
CCGTGCCAAAATCCCCCGACCGCGGGCTCTGCCGCAGCTCACCGGGCCGCTCCGTACTCACCCTCGCCCCCAAATTCCCGCTTTGAACCGCTTAAGCGCATCCGACGAAACAGACATGCGCTCGAGAGCCTTGTCAGCGACGCGATGTCGAGGCGGCGTCCATCGCCCAAGGCCCGGACGCCCCAATGGTTCGAGCTCTACAACCCACGCGGTGGCGTGCCCCGTGAGACCCTGCCGGGCTACCGTCGAGCGCGCGAGTTGGCCACCGCGATCTTCGACCGAGCGCTGTCCCTCCTTGATGAGCCGGCTGGCGAGATCGACCTGGCGTCCGCCCTCGCGGTGCTCGGCTCCATCGACGACGATGGCGAGTACGACTACGACGAGGCACGTGCGGACGCCGACGACCTCCCGTTCCTCGTCGGCACGGTTGACTGGTCTCCCGAAGAAGTCGGAGACCTCCTCGCAGCGGTCATGGACACGGAGTCCCGCGGCGGCATCGTGCCCGACGAAAAGGTGAGGGCACGGATCGCCGATCGGATATGGGAGGCAGAGAAGCACCTCGAACTGCGGAGCATCGACAAACAGCAGGCGTGCGAGTTCGTAGCTCGCCATCACTCCCTGTTGCCGAACTGCAATCCACGCGGGATGATGTATGCCATCGGTGCCTATTGGCAACGCGACGATGGAAGTCATGGACCCGAGCTCGTCGCAGTGGCCACCGCTGGCACACCGACAGGTCGATGGGGGCCAGGCGTTTGCGCCGTCGACGGCATCCTCGAGTTGACCAGGATCGCCTCGATCTCGGGCCTAACGCGACGTGATCGGCGCGGGCGGATTGTCCCGGTAAACGCGAGCTCGGCCCTTGCGTCCCGGCTGATCGACCTGCTCCCGACCAGCGGGCGGCGCGGGACAGTTGGCTGCCGCTTCGTCACGTACAGCGTCGTCGGCGAACGAGCGACGACCTACCTCGCCTTGGTCGCCAAGGGTCTGCGTCCGGTGGGGATCATCCGCGGGAAGCAGGCGAAGGGAGGCGAGGGAGAAGTGGCCCTGATGGACAAGATCGTTTGGGAAGCTGGACCCGCAGCTCGCGCTCCGGTGTGGGGGGCGCTGCCGGAGGAACGGCGGCGCGGCGCGATGCGTGCGTTCGACGCCTTCGAGGCGCGGCGGTAGCCGCTGTCGCCGTCCGTACCCGCGAGTGTGCGCAGGAGCTCGTCAGAGCCGACGTCGTAATTAAAAAGCGCGATAACGTCCTGCACACGGGTCGGCTCGGATGTAATAACGATATCCCTCATTGGCAGGGAGAACTGCTGGCTCGTGAGCTTAGCGGAGCGCTGTGCTCGTGGGCTTCCATCTCGTTCTTCAGTCATCGATGTCGCTTTCGCGCTTAAGGTCGGCGGCCCCGGCGCGGAGGGGGTCGTGCGCCGGGCCTCGCTGGCATGTATGTTTGTCCCGATGGCGACGCTACTCCAACTTGATGAGGTCCTAACCCGGCTACTCGGCTCGAAACTCCAGGGTTTCGAGGTCCATGCTTATCTTCTCGGCACGATGACGACGGCGAACATCCGGCTCTACCCCGAGCGAATCTTCTCCCGGTTCTCCGAGGAGGGGGCGGCGATGGGTAGATCCTCGACTGAACTCATGGAGCTATTCCAAATCACAGCGGCGTACTGGAACCACCTGCTTAAGCAGGGGCGAGCGGGGCGGGTGCAGTTTGCTCCCCTGGAGATGCGCGAGGGGGCGAACATTGATGAGCTTCGCCTGTACACGAAGCGCCGCCAAGCGGACCTTACCTGGTACTTCCACGGCCTCGACTCTACCCGATGCCAGCCCAACGAGTATCGACCCGATGGAGAACTGCTATTGCGGCGCATCAAGGAATGCCAGGCGTCCCTCGAAACTATCATAGAGCGTTTAGGCGTCGACACGAACGCGAGCTCATTGTGTGACATCCGATTGAGAGTTCTTGAGTTCAGTACAAGCATTGAGCGCATTGTCGCAGACTTGGTCGCCGTGAGCGAGG
>JAYUXQ010000256.1:0-2017 GCA_043752905.1 Nannocystis sp.
GGCGCAGCATGTATCGGCAGACTCGCTCGAGCTGTTTGCGGCCCTGGGCCGTCGACGGTGGTCGCGGCGTGGAGGTGCATGCCGAAGGCCGACTCGGTCCGCGCAGGCCTTGCCGCCGGCTCGGGTGGTGCCAGGTGCGGGCCGGCGAGCGACGCTGACCCGCGCTCGGCGGTCGCGCAATCGCTGACATACCCGTGGCGCCAGGGAGCGCGCGCCGACGAGATCCTCGCGTACCACGACGAGATCGGCACAAGGATTGGACGCACGCGACCACCGGCGCCGCCGCGCTCAAGGCCCAGCACCCCGAGTTCGAGATGTGGAGTCAGGGCACGCACGCCCGCGCCGGGGTCGCGTGCGCCGACTGTCACATGCCATACCAGCGCGTCGGCGCGGCGAAGGTCAGCAGCCACCACGTCCGCAGCCCGATGCTCGCGGAGGCCGAGAACTCGGCCGGCTTCCACGCCCCGCAGGAGGCGGCCCGCGTGCTGGCGACGTCGATCGCCCTGTGGGCCCCCGAGGGCTGAGGCCGCGCGAGGACACATCGGCGGCCGGAGCCACTGTACTTGCTTTAAGAGCGGCCTGGTATCATCCGCCGATGTCGTCGCGGCCCACCCTCTCCGTCGCCCGCAGGTGCGTCTGGAGCGACGATGGCACGGCCCTGGCGGTCGCCACCGATACGGGCGCCGTGGTCTGGCGTCTCGGCGCCGGCCTCTCGCTGCAAATCGTCGGACCGGCGGAGCGCCTCGATGCGGTCGCCTTCGCGGGCGACATGCTCTGGACGGCCGGGTCGAGGAAGCTGCGCTGCCACGACCTCGGCACCGGCGCGCCGGTAGAGCGCGTCGTGATGGCCGACATCCGCACCAATGTGTCGCTGGCGGGGCGCCTGTGGGTCGGGGAATTCAACAGCACGATCACCGTCGGTGAGCTCGACGGACAGGGTGAGGAGCGGCGGATCCATCGTCCGGACATCGTCGCCGCGCGCGACGAGGACGACCGCGACGACTGGGACTTTGAGGAGGGACGCGTGGTCACCTGCGTCGCGGTCGCCCCGGACGGCCGGCGGATGCTCGCCGGCTACGCCGACGGGGCGTGCTGGATGTTCGACCTGCGCGGTGATGCGCATCAGCAGCTCCAGGCCCCCGGCGAGCCGATGGTGTCGGCGGCCGCGTGGAGCCCTGCGGGTGACCTCGTCGTCGTCGGCGGGGCGGGTCGCTTCGCGCTGCGCGTGGGCCCGCAGTGGAAGCCGCAGCGGTATCCCCCGCGAGCGACCGCGCTGTCCGACAACGTCACTGCGATCGCGTTCTCGCCGGTGACGGCCGAGATCGCGGTCAGCTCCTGGTACGACTCACCCGGTGGTGGTTTCGAGGACCTCGAGTTCATCCGCCTCGACGCGATCGACGAGCGGGCCAATCACACCCACGTGCAGATCCGCGACATCCCGACGCGCCGGCACATTCGCCCGGCTCACGCGGCCGCGTACGACCCCTCCGGCAGGGTCCTGGCGCTGTGCCTGTCCGCGGGTGGCAGTGGCGTCGCGCTGTGGGACGTCGACGGGCGCAGCTATCTCGGCACCCTTCGGCGCGTCGTCGGCCTGGACGCCGGCATGCTCACGCACGAGCCGCGCACGATCGGCGAGGGCGGCCGCATCGAGCTGATCGGCGACACGGCCGCGCTCGCGCGCCTCGGCGACGACCTGTACGCGCCGTGGACGAGCAGTTGCATGATCACCAGCGGCCGCGGCGAGCTGGCCGCGGCGCTCGCCCGGCGCCTGGCCGGGTCGAAGCGGCGCTGATATGTTCGCTCACGGGCAGCCGTCGGCGACGTCGGCGTTCCAGTAGCCGTCGACATCGAGCTGGCGGTTGTTCAGCATCACCGCGCGGCGCAACACGATGTCGTGCGCGGGGCCGTCGAGCGCGATCCCCGTCGAGAACGAGGTGTGCTGCTGGGCCTCCGAGTCGCCGAACACGTCCTCGAGCAGCACGTCGGAGGTGTGCGCTTAAGAAGTTTCAGGCGGGAA
>JAYUXQ010000257.1:0-5152 GCA_043752905.1 Nannocystis sp.
CATGACATGACATGACAGCGATCGCGCTCACGGGCTCACGGGGCGCAGGGCGCGGTGCCACGGGGCCGTCTCGGCCTTGAAGCGCTCGAGCTGCTTCTCGCGCAGCGGGGCGCCGAGGACCGGCGGGCGCTGGTCGTCGTTGCGGGCGATGATCAGCGGGTCGAGCATCGTCGTCACGCCGTCGGCCTCGCTCCACAGCTCGACACGCACGCGGTCGGTCGCGGTCTTGCCGGTGTGCCCCGCGAGGCCGATCAGCTGGCCCTGACGGACCTTGACGCCAGGACGCAGGTCGCCGAGCGTGCGCAGCAGATGGGCGTGGCGCGCGACGATGCCACCGGGCAGCTCGAGCTCGACGACAATTCCGGCGTCACCTGTCTCCTGGGCCATGCGCACCACGCCGTCGCCGAGGGCGACCACGGGCGCGCCCTCGGGGCGGCGGTACAGCGCGCCGGCGCGACCGGCCACGACCTCGACCGAGGGCGGCATCATGGCGCGGGTCTCGGACGCGATCGCGTGGAAGCGCAGGGGTGAGCGCAGCAGACTGCGACGCTGCGGGCGGCCCTCGGCGTCGTAGTACGCGGCGATCCTGCTGCCCTCGGGTTGATGGCGGTAGTACCCGTGGCGACCGGCGGCGCCGCGAAAGCGCAGCGCGAGCACGGCGCCGTAGCGATGGAATTGTTTGCCGAGCGACCGCTTCTCGATGAGCAGCTCGATGCGGTCGCGCGGCTCGGCCTCGGTGACGAGGTCGACGTCGTAGGCGAGCACCTCGGCGATCGCCGCGGCGAGCTCGGGCCGCTCACCGGCCTCGACGACGGCGCGGACCAGGTCGGCGTCGTTGCCCAGCTCGATCCGGACGACGGCGACGTCGCTGACGGCAGGGTGCTGGATCGTGCGCACCTGCATGCCCCCGTCGGCCCGGCAAGCCTGCACGAGGTGGCCCTCCGCGAGCTCGATCTCGAGGGCCTGGACGCCGCCGCGGCGGTCCATGGCGACCCGCACCGGCGCGCCGCTGCCAGCGACGAGGCCGAGGTCGAGGCTCGGGCGGATCGCGGCCTCGATCGCGTCGATCTCCGGACCCGCGACCCCGAGCTCGAGCAACGACAGCCGCAGCGTGCGACCGCTGCCGAGCGCGCTGGCCTGGAAGATCTGGTCGTGCAGGCCCTCGAAGATGCGCACGGGGTCGCCCCCGCAGGCGCGCTCGGGCGGGTCCGCGTGGCTGCCGAGCGGACCGCTGCCGCCGTCATCCCCGGTCGGCGCGCCGATCACCGTCGGCTGCATGCCGCCGAGCTCGAGCACCGAGGTGCCCTCGCGCCACACGAACACGTACGCGTTCACCAGCGCCAGCAATGCCAGCAGCAGCACGGTGCGGTTACGAACCTTGCGCTCCATCGGGTCGAGCGGCGCCCGGCGCGGGCCCTCGCCCTCGCCACGCACGCGCCGGTTGACGCGGCGCTTGGCCGGCCGGTGCGCTCGATGCTCGGCCGCCGCCGCGGACAGCTTGGCGGCGGCGCGACGGGTCTTGCCGCCCTTGCTCGCGGTCGCGGCGGGCCGCCCGGCGAGGCCGGGCTTGTTCCGGCGGTTTGCGTCACCTGGCACCGACTCGCCGCTAGCAGATCGCAGGCCGCACGGGCAAGTTTCGCCCGTTTCCACAGCCGAGGAGCCTGTCCTCGGAGACAGGTGGACGCGCGGCGCTGAAAGCCTGTGCAGGTGACGCGGCGCGATCAGGGTGCGACGACCGCCGGGGTGACACGGGCGGCGATGCGGGCGGCAGCGTCGCGCGCGCGGCCGTCGGCGAGGATCGTCGCGGAGGGCAGACGCAGGTCCCAGACCAGGCCAAACCACGACAGCACGCGCAGGGCGTAGTAGGTCGAGTCGAACTCCCACCAATAAAAGCCCTGCTTCACGGAGTTCATGCAGTGGTGGTGGTTGTTGTGCCAGCCCTCGCCGAGCGTGATGATGGCGATGAGCCAGTGGTTACGGCTGGTGTCGGAGGTGGGGAAGCGGCGCTTGCCGACCACGTGTGACAGCGAGTTGACCAGGAAGGTCGCGTGCCAGGTGAGCACGGTGCTGACGAAGAAGCCGGCGAACAGGGCCGACCACCCGAAGATGGCGGTGACGGCGAAGCCGAGCAGCACGGGCGGCAAGTACCAGTTGCGATTGAGCCACTGGATCTCGGGAAACCTGGCGAAGTCCTTGACGCGGTCGTAGTCGGTGACGTCGGTGCCGCGCTCGGCGATCCAGCCGACGTGGGAGTGCCAGAAGCCCTTTTGGACCGGCGAGTGCCAGTCCCACGGGAGGTCGGAGAACTTGTGATGGTTGCGATGATGCGCGGCCCACCACAGCACGCCCTTTTGCCCGGTGGTCTCGGCGACGAACGCGAGCACGAACTGGAACACGCGGCCGGTCTTGAACGCGCGATGCGAGAAGTAGCGGTGATAGCCCGCCATCACGCCGAAGGTGCGGACCAGATAGAGCACCGCGCAGATGACCCAGTCGATCGGCCGCGCGCCGATCCACAGCACGCCCAGGCAAGCGACGTGGACCAGCATGAAGGGGACGAAGCGGGCCCAGTCGTAGGGGGCGCGCGGAGGAGGGGGCGGCAGCCGGGAGAACTTCTCGGGGATGGGCGGACGAAGGTTCACGCGGTTCGCAGTCTCGCAAGCCGACCCCACCGGGCCCCGTCATCGTAGAGTCTCGGTTCGGTCACCGCACGCTTCCGCGCGCGCACGACCCACGAAGTCACGGTCCCCGGATGACGCAGTGGACCGCGGCGCCGGGCAGCAGACTGACCGTGCACATACCGGCCGCTGCGCAGGCGCTCGCACACCCGACCGGGTCGGGCGCGAAGTGCTCGCAGTTCGGCGCGCATGGTGGGCCGGGCCGGGCCGGTCAAGCGCGGCGGTGGGCGTCGATGGAGCGACGTGCCCGCGCACGCGCCGCGTGGTACCTGTCTCGAAGGACAGCTTCTCGGGACCTCGACGGCGTGGCGAAAGTTTGCGCATGCTGACGACGTGGCGACCATGGGCACGACCACCGCGACGGTCAATCGCCGTGCATGCTGGCGCTGCTGGCCGATCAGGGCGTCAGGGCGTCAGGAGCGTGTAGCAGGTCCCCGCGAGCGGGCCTGCTCCGAGCGGGGTCACCGGCTGCACGTGTCGCAGGCCGAGGATCGCATCGAAGGCGATCGCCGGCCGCAACACGGTGTCCTCGACCGACGCGCCGACCCACGAGCGCAGCACCTGCGGCTTGCGCAGCGCGGGCTCCGGTCGCGCGCGCAGGTCGAGCCATACGAGCCTCGCCTTCGTGACGAGCGCGGCGTCGAGGCTGCCGGCCCGCGGCGGCGGCAGGGCGGTGCCACACAGTGTCCTCTCATCACGCGACGCGAGCCGCGATCCATCGCCGAAGCTGGCAGCGATCGCGCGATAGTCGGCCGCGAACCACTGGCGCAGGAAGTCACCCATCACCGGCGCGGCGCCGGGGACCTCCCTGGCCACGCGGCGATTGTCGGCCAGGATCACCAGCTTGCCGCCGACACCGAGCTGCGCGAGCGCCCACTCGGCGTTGCGTGCCCGCGCGAACTCGCCGGCCTCGAACTCCCAGGTCTCGGCCATGCGTCGCGCCTGCGCGACCAGCTCGACTTGCTGACGCGCCGTGCTCCACGCCCCGGCGTCGGACCTCGCGAGGTAGTCGGCGCGGCGGGCGTCGAGGCGCGCGCGCACGGCGTCGACCCCGAGCTGTTGTTCGCCCGCCAGCAACGACCTGGCCTCGGGGACATATGCGGGGTCGACCCGCTCGAGGTACGCGAGGGCGACCGCGGCGGCGGCATCGGGGTCGCTCGGCGCCAGTCCGAACACCCGCAGCGCGCCGCCGTGGGCCGTGTTGTACGCGCGCAGGTACTGCAACACCTCGCGCATCTCGACGGTCGCCAGTCCGCGGTCGGCGAGCGCGAGCAGGGCGGCGTCGGGGTCGATCGCGGCGCCGCGGATGAACGCGTCGAGCGCGAGGGCGGCGGTCGCGTCGGCGTCGAGGGCGAGCCCGGTGAAACCTGTCTCTTCGACCAGGAGCCGGAGCACGCGGTGATGCACGCGGGTCAGCTCGCGCGCCCCGGGCCCGGGCGAGCCCAGGCCGACGATCTTCGCGGCGCCGACGACCTCTCGCACCGCCGCGAGGTCGGTCGAGGGCGCGGCGGGGTCGTCGGTCTCCGGGGTCGGTCGCAGCGCGGCGGCGAGGGTCTGCGCGGTCGCGGGCGACAGCCGCGGGGTGCAGGCCGCGAGCGCGAGCAGGACCAGGGAGCGATGCATACGCCGCGCGGTATACCACGCGCGATCGACCTGACAGGCGCCCGTGGGTCCGGCGCGGGCCACGGCGAGGCCGGGCCGGTCCGCGGTGTCAACGGGGCAACTGCCGTCACGCCGCGCGCATTCCCGGTGTACATGGGCCGGTGAGCCCCCGCGCGAGCCCGGGCTCTGTTATTAACAGACCGACCCCATGCGCTCGGCCGGCACGATCCGCGACAAGCTCCACGCCCGGCGCCTCGCCGACTACCTGTTGACGCGGGGGATCACGACGCGCATGGACAGCGGGGCCGACGGCTTCACCGTGTGGGTCCACGACGACGACCGGCTCGCCGAGGTCCGCGAGGAACTCCCGCGCTTCCTCACCGCGCCGGCCGACGCCCGCTACGACGCATCGCGCGAGGCCGAGGCCCTGCGCGCGCAGGCGCGACAGGCGGCCGAGGCGACCCAGGCCGCCGCCCGTCGCATGGTGGTGACGAGCGTATCGGCGGCGGCGCGCGTCGGTTACATGGGCACGCCGCTGGCGCTCGCGCTGGTGGCGTTTTGCGTGGTGGTCGCCGTGTACACGCAATTCGGCGAGCCCGAGTCGCCGCGCCTGCGCGAGCTGACGATCGCCACGGTGCAGCGCCTCGACGCCGCGCGGGTCGGCTGGCATGGCCTCGAGGACATCCAGAACGGGGAGGTCTGGCGGCTGCTGACGCCCTGCTTCATCCACTTTGGACTGCTGCACCTGCTGTTCAACATGATGTGGTTACTCGACGTCGGCCGCCAGATCGAGGCGGCGCGCGGCACCCTCGCGCTCGCGCTGATGGTCCTGCTGATCGGTGTCGGATCCAACTACGGCCAGTACATCGTCG
>JAYUXQ010000258.1:0-5144 GCA_043752905.1 Nannocystis sp.
TGTCGCACCCGTGAGGGATGATAGTAGGCCCACAGCCCGGCGATCCGGCGGCACATCGAGCAGTTGCAGTCGGTGACTTCCCCGGGAGGATCGTCGACCTCGATCCGTACGGCGCCGCAATGGCAGGTGGCTTCGATCATGCGGCCGACAGTATAAATCGAGACGCCGCCCGACGCGACGGTTACACTCGCGGACCCATGCCCGAACCCTGGACCTGCCGACCCGTGAGGGACACCCTGATGCGCGCCGCCCGGGTCGTCACCGCCGTGCCATGCATGCTCGCGCTGGCCGGCTGCTTCGGCGACGAGGGCATCGACACCTCCGCGGGCGCGAGCACCACCGGCACGAGCTCGAGCGGCGGCGAGACCGGCGACGAGCCGACAGGCAGCAGCTCGACGACCGGCGGCGTGGCCTCGCCCGACTGCGACGCGTATCTCGACTGTGTGCTCGAGGCGACGCCCGACGCGTACGGCGGCGCGGTCGCGGTGTACGGGCCGAGCAGCGACTGCCGGAACTCGACCCCGCAGGTGGCCGAGGACTGCGCGCGGGCGTGTCGGGCCGCGCGTGACGACCTCCACGAGACGCACCCCGACGCCGCGGCGTGCGGCGTCGACGAGCCGGCGACGACAGGCGATGCGACGAGTCACGCGGTCTCGGGGGTGGTCGAGATGGTGAATGCCCCGGCGAACACCAGCACGAGCGTCCTCCTGGTCTCGACGGCGAGCTTCTTCCCGCAGCTGCTGCACACCGTCGCGCCGATGGGTCCCGGGGCCATGGATGTCAACGGCGCGTGGTCGATCCCGGACGTGCCGAACGGGACATACTGGGTCCTGATCGCGTTCGCCGACGACAAGCTCGTGCCGGATCCGAATGGCTTCGCGGCGCCGTCGATGGTCGTCGTCCAGGGGGAGGATGTCGAGATCGGGACCACGAAGGTGGTCGCCGCGATCGTCGTCGTCTCGCCCACGGGCGGCGAGGTCGTCCCGGGCGTGCCGAGCCTGGTCTGGACCGACCAACCCGGCGAGGACCTGTACCGGGTGCACGTGGTGAACGAGGCCGGCGACCTCGTGTGGGACACCGTCGCGCCCGCGGGCGTGGATATCGATACCGTGGCAGTGGAATATGACGGCCCGGAACTTGTGGACGGGACATACCAAGTCCGGGTCACCGCATTCTCAAAGACCATCGCGCTGACCCGGACGGAGGACCTCGCCGGGATCTTTCTTGTCAAGAATCTCTGAGCGAGGGTCGGCCGAGGCGCGCGACGGTGGCGAGTCGCGGCGGGTCGGTCCATCAGGAGCCGGCGCGCCGCACTCTGAAGACCTGGCCCTGTTCGACGCACAGCCGCGAACCGTCGCTCTCGAACCGGGCCCGCACCCGGCCCATGTCGAGGCAGTCGAGCAGCCACACGACCCCAGGCGCGATCTCCGGCTCGAGCATCGCCCGCATGTCGACAGCGCAGGTCTGCGAAGCCGCGGGCATCTCCAGCGCCACAGCCCTGCGCTGGTCCAGGGCCGGCCTGCTACCGCCCTACGAGCGCATCCACGGCGGCAAGCGCGGCCAGTACGCGAGGTGGCCCGCCCACACGCCCGAGCAGGCGAAGTGGGTCAAGGCGCAGCTGGCGAAGCTGTTTAGCCGCGAGGAGATCGTGGCGAAGCTGGCGGCGGGGGAGTGCGCTCCCACCAGCGCCGAATGATCGCAGCGCTTCAAACGTTCGGTTCGGCCTCCAGTTGCCGAAGTCTGGTCGGGTCGTGTTCAGTGTTACCTGAGCCCGGAGCGGAGCGAGGCTGTTACGCAGGCGGGAGTCTCTGCTCGAGTGATCGGTAAACTGTACTCTCCGCGGGAGAGTAAGCCGTTTGTCATGGTGGATGATATCAACATCGGAGATGTTGATATGCTTGCCCAGCGGGGGCGTGGTGAGCTCTCGGGTATCACTGTCAGAGCATCTAAACTCGGGGGGAGAACCCACCGCGCTTCGCTGCGCAAGTGAGCGCTGGTCGGCGTTGCGCTGGCCATGGCGTCGACGGTGGGGAAGCCGATAGCGCGCGCTGAAGCAATCCGTCTCCCACCGGCAGCCGCGGTGAACGATCACGGGGGCACTAACACATTTGAACTTATTGTCACATGGTAGACGGGCCAAATGCTCCACATCACGCACATGGTGAGAGCTACTGGCCTATACGAAAGATGCGGCCGTTCTCGGCGTAGTACCTGAAGCGGCCGCCGCACTCGAAGCGGGCGAGGACCTTCGCCATGTCGAGGCAGTCGAGGATCCACAAACCGTCGCTGTGGATGTAGACCTCGAGCTGGTCCTGAAGGTAGGCGTCGACGGTGGGGTAGGTGCCCAGCTCTTCGATGCTTTCGGTGTCGTCGAGGTCGATGTCTACCTCGTCGGGTAGGGGGTTGGTGGGGTCCTGGTCGTCGTCTGACATGGTGGGTCCGTTGCGTGGGTTGGACTTTTGAGAACTTTTTGTAGTCTACGGTGGACTTTCGGTTGTTTACAAGTTAAGTTTCGTGGCGTCCGGTCCAGTTACACTCGCGGCCGGTGAGCGAGCCGAAGGCACGGGACTGGGCGACGACCGCGGAGGTCTGTGAGGCCGCAGGCGTCGCGACGTCGACGGCCTTCGATTGGAGCAAGAAGGGCGTGCTGCCGACCTACAAGACGATCGCCGGCGGGCGCCGGGGACGGTCGTCTCGCTGGCCTGCGCACGCACCGGCGCAGGCCCGGTGGGTCGCGGGGATGCTCGAGCAGGGGTTCACGTTCGACGAGATCCGGGAATCGCTCGCCGCGGGCGAGTTCACGGGCGGCAAGTAGGCGACTTCTCGCGCCGGACTCGTATCAGTGCACTTGCGGCGATTCGGGTTGCGGCTCGAGCGGGTCAGCCGAGCTCGGCGAGGGGCTTGTTTAAATAGTCGGTGGAGGTGCGGGTGTTCGGGCCGGCGTGGATCCGCAGGGTTTTGGCGGTGGGGCCCGGGATGTGGAGGTTGATGTGGGGGTGGGCGATCGTCGCCTCGGGTTGTGGCCCCGGGGGAACTTGCGGGTCAGCGGGCACCGGCGGCCATGCGCATGGATTGCGAGGCGCCGGAGTGGTCGGCCTCGAGGTCGACGTCGTCGGCCTCGCCAGGGATGACCTGGGGGTGGCCACACAGGGCGCGGGAGGCCTGGAAACCGGTGAGGACGGCGGATTCGGCGACGCCGAGGCCGTCGGCGAGCCAGTCGCCGGCGAGCAGGAGATTTTTCAGGCCGCTGTGGTCGGCGCGCAGGCGGTGACGGGTGTGGCCGGGGAGGGTGAGGGTGGCGCGGTCGGTCGGGGCGGTGAGCGACCAGCAGTGCTGGGCGGCGAGGCGGTGGTCGCCGGTGCGGCCGTGGGTGTCGACGAGCAGCTCCCAGTTGAGCTCGCGGGTGGCCGACAGGGAGGCCTCGGGCCACAGGCGGCGGGGATGGCTCTTGAGCCAGGTCCAGACGGTCTCGCGCAATTGCTCCCGGCCGGAGGTTTGCTTGCCGGGGGCGGGGTCGGGGAGCGGGCCGTCGAGGGCGCAGATGGTGGCGGGCATGTATTCGCGGGGCCACTGCTCGAGGCGCACGTTGGCGGACCGGTTGGCCCAGCGCGGGAGCTGGGCGCCGGGGAGGGTGCCGGCGTGAATGGCGGTGGCGTGGCCGGCGAGCTGGGCCCAGGTCGGGGACAGCCACAGCTGGGCGCCCTGTACGGCGGTGCTGTCGGCGTGGGCGAGGGCCTGCTGCCAGGCGGGATATTTCTGGACCAGCTCGGCGCAGATCTTCGGGAGCGCGGGGGCGGGGATGCCGAGGATGACATCGTCGAAGTCGGCGCCGCGGCGCAGCGTGAACTCCTCGATCTCGGGCGACTCGGCGGACTCGAAGTCGAGGGCCTGGATCATGGGGCTGTCGCCGAGCACGATCTGGGCGTGGAGCGGACGGCTGGGCCAGCACAGCAGGCCCTTGACGTTGATCAGCGGCTCGTAGTCGCCGATGCCGGGGTCGAGCTCGACCTGACGACCGATGCGGATCTCGGAGACGCGGTCGTCCTCGACGCGCAGCTCCTTGACCTTGTGGAAGAAGCGGAAGCGGACGCCGCGGCGGCGCAGGAGCTGATAGAGCGGGGCGAATACCACCTCGCCGAGGTCGGCCTGTGGGGTGTAATAGAGGGCACCCTTGTGGGCGAGCAGGACCCGCAACAACAGGCGCAGACCGGCGCCTGCTGCCAGTGCGGGGCGGGCCGGGTCGCCGCCGGCATATGCGTGCAGGAGGTCGTAAAAGCCGGTGACGACGGGGGTGGCGAGCGAGACTGGGCTGGCGCCGTGGTGGCGTAACCATTCGCGCAGGTCGTGGTCGTCGGCGGCGGAGAAGCCCTGCGGGTTGCGGTCGAGGCCGTCATGAATGATGCCGCGGACGACGGCGAGCGCGAGGTCGAGGAGGGCAAGGAAGTTGGGGTGGTGGTCGCGGGCGCCAGCGGTCTCGAGGGCGCGCAGGCTCTGCTCGGCGCCGACGACCAACGGCTGGGCCCAGGCGCGGCGCTGGCGGGAGGTCTGCGGGCCATCGAGGGCGGGCGGGGTGCGCAGGAGGCGGTCATAGTCGGGGCGCTGGGGGTCGAAGTCGGCGAAGGCGTCGACGCCCTGGCTCTGGGCGCGGCGAAGCAGCGCGGGCAGGAGGCCGCGGGCCTGGTCCTGCCACAGCGGCGCGATCGCGGCATAGCTGGGATATTCGGGATGGATGCCGGGCAGGCAATCGAGCACCCACGGCAGCAGGACCTGCACGTAGTCCCACACGGACGGTGGCATGTCGCCCTCGCCCGGGATGGCGTCGTTGCGGCCGACGGTCAGCGGCCACAGGCGGTCGTGGTCCGCGAGACCTGTCCCGAAGAACACGGACTCGGCGGGCTTCCACGCCTCCTTGAAGGTCGCCAGAGGGGCGCCCGCCGGGCGGGCGAGCTCCTTGTAGCAGCGGCGCAGCATGGCGAAGGCGTTGTCGTAGCAGCCCCACCACAGCTGGTGACCGAAGGCCTCGCTGCGGTTGTTGGCCTTGACGTTGCGGCCGCTGCGGGCCTTGCCGCCGAGGCGCCAGCCGATCTGATAGAGGGTGACCTCGAAGCGGTCCTGCCAGTCGGGGGCCTCGGTCAACGCGAACA
>JAYUXQ010000259.1:0-5143 GCA_043752905.1 Nannocystis sp.
CCTCGGCCGGATATAATGGCGGCTCATTGGAGCTGTGAATGACTGAGTCCCTGACGCGTTTCGACCTGCCTCAGAGTGCAATTCCGACCCGGTGGTACAACATCCAGGCCGATTTACCTCGGCCCTTGCCGCCGGTGCTCCACCCCGGGACCAAGCAGCCGATCGGCCCGGCCGACCTCGCCCCGCTGTTCCCGATGGAGCTGATCAAGCAAGAGGTCAGCACCGAGCGCTTCATCGACATCCCGGAGGAGGTCCGCGAGATCTACAAGCTGTGGCGCCCGACCCCGCTGCTGCGTGCGCGCCGGCTGGAGAAGGCGATCGGGACCACCGCACGCATTTACTACAAATACGAGGGCGTCTCGCCGAGCGGCAGCCACAAGCTCAACACCGCCGTCCCGCAGGCCTACTACAACAAGCAAGAGGGCGTCCAGGGCGTCACCACCGAGACCGGCGCCGGCCAGTGGGGCACCGCGATCTCGATCGCCTGCAACTTCTTCGACCTCGAGTGTCTCGTGTGGATGGTCCGCGTCAGCTACGACCAGAAGCCGCACCGCCGCTCGATGATCCAGAGCTTCGGCGCCAAGGTGACCGCGAGCCCGAGCGCGCTGACCAACGCCGGCCGCGCCGTGCTCGAGCGCGACCCGACCAGCACCGGCTCGCTCGGCATGGCGATCAGCGAGGCCGTCGAGGCCGCCGCCACTTCCGGCGGCAAGTACAAGTACGCGCTCGGCTCGGTGCTCAACCATGTGCTGATGCACCAGACGATCAGCGGCCAGGAGTCGATGCAGCAGATGAAGATCGCCGGGGACTACCCCGACATCATCATCGGCTGCACCGGCGGCGGCAGCAACTTCGCGGGCATCGCCTTCCCGTTCCTGCGCGACAAGATGGTCCACGGCAAGGAGATGCGCGTCATCGCCGTCGAGCCCGCCGCCTGCCCGAGCCTGACCAAGGGCGTGTACGCCTACGACTTCGGCGACATCGCCGGCATGACCCCGCTGATCAAGATGCACACGCTCGGCGCCAGTTTCATCCCGCCGCCGGTGCACGCGGGCGGCCTGCGCTACCACGGCATGGCCAGCATCATCAGCGAGCTGTACGACCAGAAGATCATCGAGGCCTACTCGGTGCGCCAGCTCGAGGCCTTCTCCGCCGCCCTCACCTTCCTGCGCGCCGAGGGCATCGTCCCCGCGCCCGAGGCCTCCCACGCGATCGCCCAGGTGCTGCGCGAGGCCAACAAGGCCACCGAGGCCGGGACATCCCCGGTGATCCTGTTCAACCTCTGCGGTCACGGACACTTCGACATGTCGTCCTACGACGCTTACAACAGCGGCAGCCTGACGGACTACGAATATCCCACCGAGGCGATCGCCGCCTCGATCGCCAGCCTGCCGCAGATCTGAGCGGACAGGTGCACGGCGCCGGGGGTGACCACCGGCCGTGCACCGCTACACGCCCCCTCGTTCACGCGGCCGCACCTGCGTGGCCGCACCTGCGCGGCCGCACCTGCGCGGCCGCACCTACGCGGCCGCCGGCTTGCTCGCTTGCTTGCTTGCTTGCTTGCTTGCTTGCTTGCGCGGGTCGCGGGTCCTGGGGCGCGTCGCGGCGGCCTGGGTCCGCCGTTCCCCTTGTATTTGCAGCCGTCATCCCCGACCATGACCAGCACGGTGCATTCGAATGAGACAGCTTCGGTGCATGCCCACGACGAGGCGCGGCCGATCGTGCTGTGCTCGCGGCCGTTCGCCGGCTCGCCCGCGGCGGCCGCCTGCGAGGCGATCGGAGCCGAGCTGCGCCCGGTCGACCGCGACGAGCTCGAGCGCGTCCTGGGGAGTCGCCGGGGCGGCCGACCGGTCGTCGTCCTCCTCGACGAGGCGCTGCGCGGCGCCCCCCTGCACGCCTCCCCCGGGCACACCCTGCGCGTGCTGAGCCTGCTGCCGACCGCGGGTGAAGGCCCCGCGCGCTCGCCCCTCGCCGACGAGCTGGCCTTTATCCTCCCGGCCGCGGGTGACATCGCCAGCGACGCGACCGCCCTCGCCGTCGCGCTGCGCTGCGCCGTGCGCGAGGCCTCGCTGGCCGACCGCTGCCTGACCCTCGAGGCCGAGCGCCGCCGCCTCGCCAACGAGATCACCAAGCTCAACCGCATCGGCATCGCCCTGTCGACCGAGCGCGACCCGGAGCGGCTCCTCAACTTCATCCTCACGACCGCCCGCGACTTCACCAGCTCGGACGCCGGCTCGCTCTACATCCTCGAGAAGGACGAGGAGGGGGTCAAGCGCCTGCGCTTCACCAACTCGCAGAACGACTCGCTGCCCAACCTCGAGCTCGTCAAGTTCGCGATCCCGGTCAGCAAGACCACCCTCGCCGGCTACGTCGCTTTCACCGGCGAGCCGCTCAACATCCCCAACGTCTACGAGATCGACCCGCGCGCCGAGTACACCTTTAGCCCCGCCTTCGACCAGCGCACCGGTTATCGTACCCGTTCGATGCTCGTGCTGCCGATGAAGAACCAGGAGGACGAGGTCATCGGCGTGCTGCAGCTGATCAACCGCAAGATCTCGCGCGCCGCGGAGCTCCAGCCCGCCAACATCGACGACGTCGTCATCCCCTACGACGACCAGTCGCTCGAGTTGACCCTCTCGCTCGCCAGCCAGGCTGCTGTTTCGTTAACGAATAACCAGCTCTACGAGACCATCAAGCAGAACCTCCACGAGCTCAAGACCCAGCAGGCCCAGCTGGTCCAGAGCGAGAAGCTCGCCAGCCTCGGCCAGCTGACCGCGGGCGTCGCCCACGAGATCAACAACCCGCTGGCCTTTAGTCGCAACAACACCCACCTCGCGCACGCCCGCGTCACCGCCGTCAGCCGCCGCCTCGCCGCCGAGCGCTGGCTCGCGGGCGTACCGCCGGCCACCCCTGCGGAGCGCGTGACCGCCGGGCGCGCCGTGCTCGAGCGCCTCGGCCAGGACAAGGCGCTGACCGCCGACATCAAGGACGTCAGCAACGAGCTGCCGGGGCTGCCGCAGCCCGCCCAGCTCGAGATGCTCACCTCCTTTTTCACCTACGTCGTGCGCCGCAAGGAGAAGGACGAGGGCGTCGTCGACGAGCTGCTCGCGCGCACCCAAAAGGTCCTCGAGGAGAGCTTCATCGGCCTCGATCGTATGGCGGAAATCGTGCTCGGCTTGCGCAATTTCGCCCGACTCGACGAGGCCCAATTCCAGACCGCCGACATCGATGAGGGCATCCGGCAGACCATTATGATCCTCGGCAACAACGCGCGCGACAAGGGCGTGACTTTGGTGTCCGAGCTGGGCCTGACGCGTCCGCACTCGTGCTTCCCTGCCAAGCTAAATCAGGTGGTACTAAACCTCGTGAACAACGCCATCGACGCGTGTCAGCGAGGGGGCGAGGTCGCCGTGCGAACCAAGGAAAATGGAGAGTTCGTGGAGATCACCGTCTCGGACACCGGCGAGGGCATCAGCGATGAGAACATGTCGAAGATCTTCGATCCGTTCTTCACCACCAAGCCGATCGGCAAGGGCACGGGCCTCGGCCTGTCGATCAGCTATCGCATCATCATGGAGCACCGTGGCACGATCTCCGTGCGGCGCAACGACACGGCCGGGGTCACGTTCCTCATCCGCTTCCCGGTGGATGCAGAGACCCCGACGACCACTTCCGTGGGGAGCACATGAGGAAACCTGAGCGACAGATCATCCCGTACCGGGCGAAGGTCGTCGAACCGATCTCGCTGCTCCCGTATGAGGAGCGCGTCCGTAGGATCGAAGCCTGCGGCAACAACCTGTTTCGCCTCGGCTCGCACGAGGTCTACATCGATCTGATCACCGACAGCGGCACCGGCGCGCTGTCGGCCCATCAAATGGGCCGCATGATGATCGGCGACGAGGCCTACGCCGGCTCGCGCTCCTACTTCGAGATGGAGCGACAGATCCGCGAGACGATGGGCTACCGCTACGCCATCCCGGTCCACCAGGGCCGCGCCGGCGAGCGTGTCTTCGACTTCGTGCTGATCAAAAAGCACATGATCGTGCCCGGCAACTCGCACTTCGACACGACCAAGGCGCACATCGAGCTCGCCGGCGGTCGCGCCATCGACTGCACGATCGACGCCGGCCGCACCTCGCAGGGCGACCACCCCTTCAAGGGCAACGTCGACATCCCCCGGCTGGAGAGCGTCATCCGCGAGTACGGCGCCCGCCACGTCGCCTACGTGCTGGTCACCGTGACCTGCAACTCGGGTGGTGGTCAGCCGGTCTCGATGGAGAACATCCGCGAGGTCCGCCGCGTCGCCGACCAGTACGGCCTGCTGGTCGTCCTCGACGCCGCCCGGTTCGCCGAGAACGCCTACTTCATCAAGATCCGCGAGGCCGGCTACGCCCACAAGTCCGTGCCGGAGATCGTCCAGGAGATGTGCGGCTACACCGACGCGTGCATCATGAGCGCCAAGAAGGACGCCCTGGTGCCGATGGGCGGCTTCATCGCCGTCCGCGACGACCTGCTCTACGAGCGCCTCAAGGCCCCGACGATCCTGTTCGAGGGGTTCTACACGTACGGAGGCATGTCCGGCGCCGACATGGAAGCCCTGGCCCAGGGCCTGCGCGAGGTCACCGACGAGTCCTACCTGGCTTACCGGGTCGGCCAGGTCCGTCGCTTCGGCGAGTTGCTCCAGCACTTCGGGGTCCCCATCGTCCAGCCGATCGGCGGCCACGCCGTCTTCATCGACGCCCGCAAGTTCTTCCCCCACGTCCCCGAGGACGAGTTCCCCGCCCAGTTGCTGTGCGCCGAGCTCTACAAGGAGGGCGGCGTCCGGGCCGTCGAGGTCGGCAGCGTCCTGATCGGCCGCGACCCCGACACCGGCGAGAACATCCGCCCCAACCTGGACCTGTGCCGGGTGACCATTCCACGCCGGGTCTACACCTTCGAGCACCTCGAATACGTGGCCGACGTCGTCCGCACCGTGTTCGAGGAGAGGGGCCCCAAGATGCGCCATGGCCTGCGCTTCGAGGTCGAAGCACCCGGTATCCGGCACTTCGCGTCCACATTTCGCTACGTACGCGGCGCGGACGGTGGTACAGGAGACCTACCGTGAGCGCGCATACGGCGAGACAGGCGAAACCGGCCGTGGCGA
>JAYUXQ010000260.1:0-2011 GCA_043752905.1 Nannocystis sp.
TCAGGACGAAAATAATCCTTTCACGCTGACAGACCGCCGTGCACGGGCCCTCGGGGTCCGGGCTCGGGATGTCGCACTCCTCGAAGTCCTGGTTGATGACACCATCCCCGCAAAACGCCAAAGGCCTGGTCGTCGATCCGTCGCTCGTTTCTCCACTCGTGGTCATCATCGGCGCGGTCGCCTCGCCCGCGCCGGTCTCCACGCCAGCGCTGCTCTGCGCTTCGGTGCCGCGACTCGTGCTCCCCCCGGTCCCGCTCCCGACGCTGACCTCGGTCATGCTACCCGTGCCGGTCTCCGAGCCTCCGGTCGATCCGCTGGCCGAGTCGTTCTCGTGCTCCTCTAACAATTTCCCGTATTCGGGCGAATGACACCCGAGAACCAGGAGCATTAGGAGTGTCAGCAGGGGCCGCATATGGGAAATCGACTATACCACGCGAAATCGCGCACGTCAATCACGGCGCCCTAACGTGTGGATCGACGTGTCTCTTTCATCGCCAGGGACGACCTGCATGACACCACGCGCGTCTCGCCGAACGTCGTATCCATGCCTCTGAGTCACTCGTCTCGCCCGGCACACCCTGTAGAGACGACTCATACCCGCGTCAACTGGCCTGGATGCAGTAGATCCGAAAGGCTTTCTGACAGAGCAAGTTCGTGAAACTGAGCCATTGCTTGGTGGCTTTCCACTCGGCGAGGGCAGCCGCGTCCCCGGGCGCGACCGCATTGATGCCGACCCGTGCCGACTTGAGCTTGTCCGCGGAGCTCCACTCGGCGCAGGTCGACGCCGGGTCCTCGAGATACGCGTCGCCCGCCGGGTTGACGTTCGTCCATACAAACTTCTTGAACAGCATCTCGCCCTGCTCGGTGGTGGTGACGCCCTCGCCCGGCCCGAACTGGATGAGATCGGCGTAGCTGGCGGCGACGATGAGGCCGCCCGGGAGGATAAAGGGCCGCCCGAGGCCGTCCGGGTCAGGCACGACGAAGCTGTTGGGGGACCCCTTGGTGTCGGCGAGCAGGGCCCGGTATCTATATGGGGTCTTGAAGCCCGCCTGCGTCGCCATGAGCTCACAAGCCAAATCGGCGCCCGCGCGCGTGCCCATGTCACCCGTAAATATTTGCGATGATAGGAAGATCTTGCGTCCGAAGAATCCGCAATCGACGTCACAGCCAGCCTGACCGAACTCGCCAGGGTCACCCGAGCCGTTGAGCGCGCCCTCGTCACACTGCTCATAACCGACGTCGAGCTCGCCGTCTCCGCAGCGATTAATAGTACAGCGATCGTCACACTGACCGTATTCCGAGCCATTCGCCATACCTGCATCGCAGGATTCGAGCGCCGCGAACACGAAGCCGTCCCCACAGGTGCCGAGTTGGCAGTCCGAGCGGCAATACCCGGTGTCGACGTTCTCGCTCGCCTCGTCGCAGGTTTCGACCCCGACGTGGACCTTCCCGTCGCCGCAGACATTGGGCTGGCACTCGTCCGTGCAAGCGGAATAGAGCGCATTGTCGATGCCGTCGTCGCAGCCCTCACCGGGGTCGAGCACGCCGTCGCCGCATGTCTGGCCAGCCTCGCCGGTCGTCCCGGAAGCGCCTGTCGAACTGCCCGTGGTCGGCTCGTGGCCGCTCGACGTGGTCGGGAGGTCCGGGCCGCCGTCGTCATTCCCGGGCGGAGTCTCGCCGCTCGAGGACGAAGTGGTCTCGCCGTCGTCGCCCGTGCCGAACTCCGCGGGACACGCAGCGAGCAGGGATAGCCCACACATGGCGAAAAAATGATGGCCGATTGGCATGCCTACTCCTGCTCTACACAGTACAACGCGTTGTCTTCGTAACAAGTGACGGTGGGGTTATCGATAACGTCGCCGGCGTCGATCCACGTCGAGTCGGTGGCGTCGCTCCATCCATAGCTGGACGAGCCCTCGTCGCTCTCCCAGTCGGCGCAGAAATCGATGCCCGGATAGGGCTGGCCGTCGATCGTCGTCGCGGTCCACACCGGGATGTTGCGCGTCTTCCC
>JAYUXQ010000261.1:0-5135 GCA_043752905.1 Nannocystis sp.
CGGCGACGCCGATCTTGCGGGCCATCTTGCACCTCACCTTCCCCGACGGGAGGACCGCGAGCAACGCGATCCCGGTACTGTGATGTCAGGGCGCGAGCGCGTGGAGCTGGGCCCACGCGCTATCGCCAGGGTGGCGGGCGCGGACCGCCAGCACGGCCCGGCGCAGCGCCGCCGGGGCGTCCAGCTGCTCATCCGGCGCGAATGCGCTGTACAGCTCGGCGCTGACCTCGGCCGCGATCGCGTCGTCGAGCACGCCGCTCGCAGCGATCACGCCGCTGGCCCCCGCGAGCAAAAAGGCCCGGCCGAGGTTCATGCCGCCGGCGAGCGCGTGCGCGTCGCTGGTGCCGGTCTCACAGCCGGACAGCACGACCACCGCGGGCGCCCGCGCGAGCGCGAGGATGTCGTCGACGCCGAGGCTGGTGTCGTCGGCGAGCACGAGGGCGCTGTCCCACCCGCTGAGGCCCGCGCGGCGACCGTGGCCGGCGTAGTGCAGGAGGTCGACGCCGGCCGCCCCGGCCCGCAGCTCGGCGCCGCCGGTGCTGGCCGGCGCCTGCACACGCCAGCCCTGGGCCCGCAGCGCCCGCTCGACGGTCGCGGCCTCGCTACGCGCGTGCGCGAGGTTGCCGGTCGGGTCGGCGACGACCAGCGCCGCGCCGCCCTGCCAGGCCGCGGCCGGGCGCGGGCCGGGCAGGTCGAGCCCGTAGACCACCGGCATCGCCGCGAGCACGATGTCGTCGGCCCACGGCAGGGCGTGCACCGCCACCTCGGCGAGCGCGGAGGTGCTGAGCACCCGCAGGCTGCGCGCCCGCCGAAGCGCCGCGGTGAACGGCCCGAGCAGCGCGCGCGCCAGCGCGGCCGGGTCGGCCGGGTCGAGCGCCGCGAGCCGACTCACCGCGACCCCCTCGGCGTCCGCCGCGAAGGCGACCAGCCCGTCCGGCACCGGCTGCACCAGCAAGATCAGCTCGCCCGCCGCGGGCCCGGTCAGGTCGGCGCAGGTCGGCGCGTCGCTGGCCCGACCGAGCAGCGCGTAGGCGTCGTCGAGCGCGCGCCGCATCTGCGTGTGGACCTCCCGCTCGCGCGCGAGGTGGCGGTCGAGCGCCGGGCCGACGAACTGCCAGCGATCCTGGCGCAGTTGCTCCTCCTGAGCGCGCAGGCGCTGGT
This sequence comes from Nannocystis sp., assembly GCA_043752905.1. Taxonomy (GTDB): domain Bacteria; phylum Myxococcota_A; class Polyangia; order Nannocystales; family Nannocystaceae; genus Nannocystis. Next base: position 1,162 of record JAYUXQ010000261.1, read on the forward strand.
ATGCGAACACCCCGGCGTCCCAGCGGGCGCGCACGTCGGGCTCGAGGCCGGCGAGGCGAGCGGCGCGGTCGACGGCCCGGAGCGCGCGTACGCGGGCGAGCCGCGCGGCGCACAGGGCCTCGCCCGGGCGCCCGGCGGCGACCAGCAGATCGACCAGCAACTCGCCGCTGCGCCGCTTGCCGGCCATGAATTGTTCGCGGCCTTCGGCGATGCCGAGCGCGTGGACCTGCTCGTCGAGCACCGCCTCGGCTGCGCGCAACGCCGAGATCGCCGCCTCGTCGAGGCCCCACGCGGCGCGTACCCGGGCCCGCCGCAGCGCGTCGGCCCAGCGCAGCGCCAGGTCGGTGAGCTCGACCGGGTCGGCCTCGAGCACCGGGTCGTCGAGGTCGCCCAGGCGACCCTCGAGCAGCGCGGCACGGGTCTCCAGTTCGCGCTGCCACGATGCATCGGCGCCGCCGCGCGGCCGCTCGTGCAGCAGGTCGAGCAGCGGCCGCGCCTCCTCGGGGTCACCGCGGACCAGCGCCGCGAGGGCGAGGTTGGTGCGCACGTTGTCGAGGCGCTCCGGGTCGGAGCATGGACCCTCGTGCAATGCGAGCGCCTCGACCAGCAGCGGCACGGGGTCGTCGACGAGCAGCCCGGCCTCGAGCAGGCGCAGCTGGGCCCACCCGAGGTTGTTGAGCAGTGTGGCACGCGGGCACTCGGCGAGCTCGCCGGCCCGCGCCGCCGCGTCGCGCACGCGGGCCTGCACGACCGCGTCGTCGCCGATCTCCGCGAGCAACACTGTGTGCATCGCCGAGGCCGACAGCTGGTCGCGCGTCAGCCCGAGTCGCCGCGCCAGGCGCTCGCCCTCCGCGAATTCCCGCAGCGCGCCCCGCATGTCGCCGGTGGCGTGTGCCACCAGCCCCGCGTAGTACGGCGCGCGCGCGCGGCCCGTCGGGAATTCTTGAAGCGCCCCGGCCTCGCTCGCGAGCCATACTGCCGCCGCCGCCAGGTCTCGCGGCTTGATTTGGGTGAGGATGAACGCGCCGGCCTGCGTCGATTCGCTGACCTCGCTCACCATCCCGGCGCGTCCGGCCACGGCGCGAGTCAGCCCCGCGATCGCCAGCGCGAGCTCGTGGTGACCCGTCGCGAGGCAGCGCTTGCGCAGCTGCGCGAGCCCCACGACCACGATCGGCAGCACCCGCGTCGCCGCGCCGACGCCGTCCCCCGCCCGCAGCCGCAGCCACGCGTCGCGCACATCGCCGGGGCGAGCGGCCGCACCGAGCCGCAGCGCCGCCCGCCCGCCCGCACCGCGCTCGACCAGCGTGAGCTCGCCGGCCCCACCCGGCACCGCGACCTGCAACTGCTGACCACCCTCGACGTCGCGGCGGCGGACCTGCACCGGCTCACCGTCGATCGCCACATCGAGCTCGCGCGCGCCGGTCACGTCGACCCACAGCGTCAGCGCGGCACCAGCCGCGGGCACCAGACAGACCGGCCCGCTGCGGACCGCGGCGCAGCCGGTGAATGCGAGCTCGGGCGGCGCAGCAGCCACCTCGCTCGGCGAGTCCACAGGCGCCGGCCCGCACGCGAGCACGCCCGCGAAGGTCATCCCCCACACCGACCGGGCGCGACGGCTCGGCTCAGTCTTCGACCTGCACCTGCACTCTCTCGATCTGCCAGCCGTGCTCGCGGGGGCGATCGACGCCGGCACTGTAGGCGTCGAGAGTGGCGGGCAGTCGATCGGGCCGCCCGATCACCAGGTTGAGGGTCCACAGCCCCGGCGGCAGACCCAGCCACGCGCCGGCGCGGCCGCGCAGGCGAATGACCCCGCTGGCCGCGACCTCCGTGACTCCATCGACGGAGACCCAGCGCGACACCTCCCCCTGATGCGCGACGACTCGCAAGCCGACCTCACCGTCGACCGCGCTCGCGGGCGCCAGCCGCCAGTCGATGGCCGTATCGCCGCGCAGGCGCAGCAGCTTCGCCGCCTCCGGCTCGCCGCGCTCGCTCGCCTCGCCACCGGCCTGCACCACACTGTAGAGCGGCAGGCGCGGGTCGTCGGCGCCGTCGTCGCGCCACAGCACGAGCATCAACGCCGCCGCCGCGGCCAGCGAACCGGCGCCCGCGATCCAGCGCCGTCGCGCAGGCGCCAGCGGCACGACCTCACCGCTGGTCGCCAGCGGCCCACCCTTCGTCGCCGCCGACCCCATCGGCACGGCCTCACAACCGGCCGCGGGCACCACCGGCGCTCCGCCGCCCGCCGCTCCCACCAGCGGCACGACCTCACCACCCGCTCTCGCTTCCCCGCCCCCGAACACCGCGTCGAGGATGCTCGCCTGTTCATCGGCGTCGAGCGGCCGCAGCAGCTCGTCCACCGCGGCTCCCGCCGCATGCAGGCGCTCCCGCTCCGCTTGCTGCGCGCCTTGCACCCGCCCGAGGGCCTTCAGGAGCTCGTCCGCCATGTGATCTCCCCCCGTTTATGCATTGCCAGCGAGGGCCCCGGCGCTGAGGTGGGCTCGTCGACGACCGCCCGCGCCAGCTTGCGCAGCCGGTAGCGCCAGGTATTGAGGGCGGCGCGGGTCATGTCCATCGCCTGGCACACCTCCTCGTGGCTGCGATCCTCCACGAACATCAGCTGGAAGATCTCCGCGTCGCGCGTGGTCATCTGCGCCTGCAACGACTGCAGCACCGCCGATAGCTCGTGGCGCGCCTCGAGCTCCTCGAGCTCGCGCAGGTCGGTCTCGTAGAGCGCCTCCATGTCCTCGGGCGCGGTCGGGTCGCTGCCCCACGGGTTACCGCGCCCGCCACTCAAGATCCGCGCGACCCGCCGGCGCGCGACCAGCTGTACGAAGCTGTCGAGCGAGCGCCCGCGGGCCGGGTCCCAGCGCGCCAGCTCCTGGCCATCGCGCTCGAACAGCAGCACGAGCACGTCCTGCGACAGGTCGCGCAGCTCCTGCCGCGGGTCTCGACGACCGGGCGCTGCCCGGCGCACCAGCAGATAGCCGACCTCCCGCGCGATCACGGCGAGCAGTCGGCCGGCGAGGACCTGCTTGGCCGCGCTGTCGCCCGCGAGGGCATCGTGAACGAGCTGTTCGTCGGCGCCCAGGGCGGCGACGCTACCACACTTCCCGCCGCCCCGAAACGCGCGAATACCCGGCTGCTCGCGGCCCCACGCCGCAATTGCGCGTACCTTCGTCTGCACAAACTCTGGCGTCCACGAATATGCACTTCCAATGGACGCATGTCGATCGACATCGCGCGAACCCGGGGGACCACGGACCCCGGCGAGACGACGATGACGGTCGATCCCGACACCGGCACCGGCGACACCGACGCGAACACGAGCACCGGAGAACCGGTGAACCCCTGCGAGACGATCGAGCTGACCGACCCGGTGCTGGACGCGGCGATCCGCATGAAGTTCGGCGTGCTCGAGGGCCCGATCCCGACCGAGGAGGCCGCGGGCCTGATCTCGCTCGACAACGACGATGTCATGTACGACATCGACAACCGGATCGAGACGCTCGCCGGCCTGCAGTGCTTCCCCGACCTGGAGACGCTCGCTCTCGACTCTCACGATATCAGCGACCTGAGCCCGCTCGCGCCGCTCGTGAAGCTGAAGTTCCTCGAGCTGAGCTATGGCAACCCGATCGTCGATATCGGTCCGCTCGCCGGCCTAGAAGCTGCCGGTCAGCGCGACGGCGCCGGTCGGCGAGACGGCGAGGCCGTGGCAGTAGTCGGAACCGTAGCCGCCGAACACCCTGCTCCACACGTGCTGGCCCCCGGGACCGAGGGCAGGAAGTTATCGCCGGCGGAGATGGCCTCGAAGGTCTCGCCGCCGAAGGTGGTGGTGCTCCCGTAGTTACCGATGTCGCCGGCCGGAGTCAGAGGGGGAGCAAGTGGCCCGCGTTGATCAAACCATGAAGTTGGTCGATCAAGCGGGCCGCGAAGCGGCGGTCGGAGATCAGGGCACCAGCCTCGACATTGCGGGT
>JAYUXQ010000262.1:0-5130 GCA_043752905.1 Nannocystis sp.
GCCCCGCCGCCGCCCGAGCCGCCGGCGACCTGGCGATTCAAGCTCGCCGCCCGCCCCGTCAAGGTCGTCGTGCTCGCCGGGTCGATCGGTGCCTGGCCCAAGCAGCCCTACGCCGAACGCATCGCGAAGCTGTGCAAGCACGTCGAGGTCAAGAACATCTCGAAGGTCGGCTTCGGTGCGTTCGCGCTACGCCAGCGATTCAAGCAGCAGGTGCTGGAGCGCTTGCCGCAGTTGAAGCAGGCCGGCAACGAGTACTGGCTGGTGTTTCAGGGCGGGCTCAACAGCGTCGGCACGCCCGAGCGCACCAACCACGACATCCGCGAGGTGTTCATGCTGGCCCACAGCCGCGGCTTCAAGGTCGTGGGTCTCTCGCTGACGCCGTGGGGCGACGAAACGGACAAGCGCTGGGCCGGGGTGGCAGGGCTCAAGTATCTGCGCGCGACCACTCGGGTCGTCGACTTCGTGGCGGGCACGTTGACCCCGGCCGAGGCGCTCGGCGAGTTCGCCGGTCGGCGTGCGGCGGGTGCGAACGCGGCGTGGCAGCCGGAGGAGCAGGCCGACGTCGCGGTCGACCTGTATCGGTCCTCGCTGCGCGCGGCGGATGCGCCCTTGCGTGACACCGAGGCGCTGACGCGGAGGCTGGAGAAAGACCGCGGCTGGCAGGCGGCGCACGTCAGTCTCGACGCCGACGCCCGGGCCACGCTGGCGCGCACGGAGGCGGCGGCAGCGGCGGAGATCCCCCGGTGGTTCCTGCGCGAGGAGCTTCGCAGCTTCGATCACATCCACCCGAACGCAGAGGGGCATCGACTCATCGCAGAGACCGCCTGCCCGCGTTTACCGGCGAGTTGGGGCTGCGAGTGCCCGACCTCGCCGGCCGCGGCCGTGGCCACCCCCGGCACCCCGCCGGTGGCCGGCCGGCCCGATCCGCCGAACCTGCTACTGTTGCTTTACCCGCCGTGGCTGCGGGTGCTGCTCGGATGGCCCGGGCGCAGTCCAATTCGCTGAGCCCGAGGCAAGATGTTCGACACCATCAACGCGGCCTTCATGATCGTCGCCCTCATCCTCGCGGTGATCGCTGGCCTGTGGTTCGGCGCGGTCCTCGGTGAGAGCACCTCCGGCACGGACAAGGACGGCAAGCCGACCAAGCGCCGTAACTTCACGCAGGGGTTGCGCACCGCCGCCACCACCTCGGCCACGCGCCTGTGGAAGTGGAACCGGGCCCGCACCAAAGAGCGCAAGCAAGCCGAGCGCCGCCGCGGCGAGCCGCGCGACCTCTGAGCCGCCCGGGCTTCGGGCTCCGGGCTCCGGGACCCTCCTAGCTGACCGGAGGCGTCTCCGGCACGGTCTCCTGGGCGAGCGCGCGGCGCTTGCTGTCGAGGTCGAGTTGCCGCCAGCGCCAGCCGGCGACGAGCACGACGAGTCCGCCGAGCAGCGGCACGAAGGGGACGCGATTGGGGTCGCGGCCCTGCTTGGTGAGCTTGGCGACCTTCTTATCGAAGGCCTCGCGGCGGTTCTTGATCCACGGGCGAAACGGTGCGTCGTCGGGGAGTGGCGGGAGGCCGTGGCGTTCGCGGATGTAGTTCGGGAGCTGGGCGTCGACGTCGTCGCACTGGGTGGTGTGCACGTGCCGGGTGCTGTGCGTCTTCTGCATGCGCTCCTCGGGCACGTAGGGGCCCTTCTCGGCGACCTCCTCGGGCGTGGGGATCTGATACGAAACTTTGATCAGATCGACCTGCTTCGGCGCATGACCACCGTGGTGCAGGGCCCAGTCGCGGCAGATGTAGCGCCCGTGCCACTTCTGGTACCACTTGCCCTTGCCACCCTCGGCGCCGACGATCCTTCGGTTGATCTTGCGGATCCGCGAGTAGAAGATCCACGGGATCGGCTTGTTGTCCGGGTGGTACACGTCCGTGTTGAGGTCGTAGATCTCGCCCTCGGCGTCGGTCACCAGCACGCGCATCATCAGGTTGGTGCGCGGCGGGTTGGGGGCGAACATCTTCCAGCCCTGGTTGGTCTGGGTCATCCGCAGCCACCACTTGAAGGGGTCCTGCGCGCGCAGTCGCCATGAAGTTTGACCGTTGCCGCCGAGCGCGTCCTTCTCCGGCAACAGCCAGATCGCCACGCCGGTGATGTGATAGACGCAAAGACCACAGGCGAGGAAGCGACCCATCGGGCCGTAGGCCCAGGGCCTGCGTGGGGTCCCGCGCGCCGGGTCGACGCGCGACAGCTGCGTCGCTCCGTGACGCCACGCGGTGACGAAGCCGATGACCGCCAGACCCGCGAAGATGCCCACGCCGACGAACGCCCAGTGCATCCCGGGACGCGTGTGCGCGACCCCGGAGGCGTCGACGACCTCGCGGGGGAGCGCGAGCCACACGCCGCCGACCGCGACCGCGAGCCCGGTGAACAGCGCCCAGGCGGGCATCGCCGCGGCGTCGCGGTGCAGCTGCGGGAGGGTCGGGTCCTGGGCCGGCAGCGGCGGATCTCCGCGGCGCACGCTGGCGGGCAGCGGGACGCCGAGGCGGGCCAGACCGGCGGCGAGCGGCTGCAGCAGGTGCGCGAGCTCGTTGCCGTTGAGGAACACGAAGTAGGTCGACAGCGTCGCCGGCGTGAACCACCCGATGTTCATCATCATGATGAGGTGGGCGTGGAACACGAGGCCGAGGCCGAGCCACACGCGGCGGCCGAGGAACCAGGTGCAGAACCAGTCGAGGTCGAGCACGTGTCGGTGTCCGCGGATCGTCACCACGGGCGGCCGCAGTCGCATCCACGCGATCCCGGCGGCGACCACCGCCATGCCGGAGATCCACACCACCGGGAACCACTGCTGCCACTGCGCGAGCGTCCACTTGCCCTCGGGGACCCGCGCCGGGATGTGTACCGGCAGCGTGACCTCGACGATGTAGCAGGCGGTCAGGCCGACGAGCACCCACAGGCCGCGCGCGACCCACAGCTGGGCAGTGGGCGGCCGGGGGACCTTCTCGCGGCGCACGAAGCGGCTGACGAGCCCGAGCACGACCAGCGGGAAGCAGGCTTCCCACCAGTGGACGACCCAGGTATTGAGGCGAAACAGGTTGGTGCCGAAGATCGCCGACAGCTGCTGCGGCTCGAAGCGATAGAAGTGATCGAGGTTGAGCGCGTAGTAGAACGCGTCGCCGTTGGCCCAGATCGTGCCGTTCTTGACCGTCCCGGTGGAGCAGTACAGCGCCGCGACCTGCAGGATCATCAGCATCCGCGGCCACGCCGGGACCAGCTCGTAGACGGCAGCGAGGCCCCGCGGATGCTCGGGGCTCGGGGCCACGCCCGCGCCGCCGCCGGGCCCGTCGCGCTCGCTCAGCAGACCTTGCTTGCGCAGCCGCCGGCACCGCAGCCAGTTGTCGACCGAGTACGCCGCGCCGCAGCGTGACAGGCACAGGTAGAACAGGAAGCAGCGGTAGACGTTCTCCGTGCCCTCCCAGAACACCTGGTTCCTCAGGATGATCGAGTTGAACAGGATGAAGGTCGCCCACCTGGCGTACTTGGTCTTGTAACCGACGATCAGGGCGGTACACGCGATCCAGAACGCCACGAGGTGGACCCACAGGGCCGCCGGCGTGTCCCAGAAGAACAGCAGCGAGAACTTCGGACCTTTGATAAATTCGAGGAAGCCCGCCCACCCGAGGAAGCCGTACGGCTCACCCTCGCCGATGCCGTCCGCGAAGCCCTCGAACTGCTCCTTGGCGAACACCTGCTGCGCGACATCGGCGAAGAACAGACCCTCGTCGGTGAACAGGTAGTAAAACAGCTCCCACAGGCCGTTGATGTTGGCCATCGTCATCAGCCCGAAGGCGATGCGAAACGCGGCCACCGAGCGCGGGTCCTCGGCGCGCAGGAACAGCCGCCGCCAGGTCTCGCGGTGGATGACGAAGATCGCCACCAGCATCGCGAAGCCCGCCAGCATCAACCACCCGACCGTCGGCGCCAGCGCCAGCGCGTCGAGGTTGGGGATCGGGTCGTCCGAGGACGCGGCCGCAGGCGCCATCATGGCAGACAGAAACGTCATGGTCGGACTTTACTTGCTGGCCTTGGCCTCGTCGGCACGGGCGGCACGGGCGGCCGAGCCGACGCGGTTGGTGGGGGTCGTCTTGGTCTCGGACTTGCCCTTGCCCTTGGGCGCGGGGGCCTCGAGGCGCTTGTCCCAGGCCTTCTTCTTCGACTTGACCCACGCCTTGAAGCCCTTCTCGTCGAGGAGCTCGATGCCATGGCGTTCGCGGATGAAGTTGGGAAGCTGGCCGTGGATCGCGTTGGCGCACTTCTCGGTGTACTGGCGCTCCTCGCGGCCGGTGTCGTGGAGCAGGGTCGCGGGCACGTACCAGCCCTGTTTGGCGACCAGCTCGGGCGCGGGCATCTTGTAGGTCAGCTTGAAGAGCTCGACTTTTTGCGGCATGACGCCGCGGTGCGTGCGGGCCCACTCGCGGCACAGGTAGCGGGCGTACCACTTCTGATACCAGTCGCCCTTACCCGACTCGCCGCCGATGACACGGCGGTTCATCTTGCGCATGCGGTCGTTCCAGATCCACGGGATCGGCATGCGCTCGGGGGCGTAGACGTCGCTGCGCATGTCCCAGGTCTCGCCGTTCTCGTCGGTGAGGACGATGCGCATCAACACGTTGTGGCGCGGCGGGTTGGGGGCGAACATGCCCCATTGCTGGTCGGTCTGGGTCGTCATCACCCAGGTGCTAAAGGCCTCGCGACCCTTGATGCGGAAGGTCGAGACCGAGTCCTTCTCCGGCAGCTCCCAGAAGGCGATCGCGGTCATGTGATAGAGGATGATGAAGCCGGCGAGCGCGCGGCCGCCGGGGCGGTAGGCCCAGGGGGCGCGGGGGCGGCCGGAGTGCTCGTCGACGAGGGGTCGCTCGGTCTCCGGGGGCCGTCGGTCGGGGGCGTTGAAGGTCAGGCCGAGCGCGGCCAGGCGGCGGTGCACCCACGGGATCTGCTGCAACGCGAGCACCGCGACGATGACGAGGTTGACGCCGACGCGGACGAATTTGAGCGACTCGGCCTCGACCGGGTCGGTCGCCTCGTGGCCCATCATCCACAGGTAGGCGGCGAGGCCGATGACCAGCGCGGTCAGCTTGAACCCGAGGCCGC
>JAYUXQ010000263.1:0-2006 GCA_043752905.1 Nannocystis sp.
GCGTTCAACAATTACGACGCCATCGGCCAATGGCGGACCACCGAGAACGGCCTGCCGATCGACGCCACCGGCGCGCTGATGGGCACCGCCGGCATCACCGCCAACTTCGACGGCGCGCTGGTGCTCTCGCAACTGCTCGCCGACAGCCCGGATGTCGAGCGCTGCTTCGGCCGCCAGGTGTTCCGCTTCGCCCAGGGCCGCCGCGAGGGCGCCGGGGACCTTTGCGCCCTCGACCAGGCGCTCGTCGCCGCCGGCGGCGACATGCGCGAGCTGATGATCCAGCTCGTCTTGACCGATAACTTCCGCCAGCGCGCCGCAATCGAGGGGGAGTGACATGACCCGCCCATCCAACATTCTCACCCGTCGTCACCTGCTGCAAGGCCTCGGCGTCTCCAGCCTCATGGGCGTCGCCGGCATGACCGGCGTCACCGGCCTCACCGCACTCGGCCGCAGCCGCCCCGCCGTCGCCGCCCCGGGCGACATCCCGCGCCGCATCGTCTTCTTCTACGGCGCCGGCATGCTGTACGACTTCTGGGAGCCGACCGCGAGCATGGGCAAGCCGGCACCCGAGGAGTTCGACTTCCAGCTCGGCGAGCTCCACGCGCCATTGCAAGCCTTCAAAGATCGCATGATCTACGTCGATGGGATCGGCATGGTCTCGGAGGAGGTCGACCCCGGCGAGAAGGGCAACGCCCACAATCAGGGGGCCAAGCACGCGCTCGCGCCCTATAACAGCGCCGGTACCGACTTGCCCGGTGGCGCGTCGATCGATCAGTTCATCGCCAAGGCCCTCAACGAACCCCAAGCCGTCACCCCGCACGCCTCGCTGGTGCTGCAGGCCGCTGGCTGGACCAACGAGCTGACCCTGTTCTCCGGCGCGGTCGCCAGCGGCCCGGGCGCGCTCGTGCCCGGCATCTGGGACCCGCGCGACGCCTACGAAAAAGTGTTCGGCAACTTCCAGGGCGGCGACGACCCGGCCGTGATCGACAAGCTGCGCGCGCAGCGTGCCGCGGTCTTCGGCCTCGCAGCCGACGACTTCGGCGGACTCCAGTCACGCGTCGGCAAGGCCGACGCCGACCGCCTACAGATCCACCTCGAGCTCCTGCGCGACCTCGAGATGCGCCTCAAGCTGCAAGACACCCTCACCTGCACGCCGCCCGAGCCGTTCGTGACGCCGCCCGGCAACTTCGAGCAGTACGACGAGAGCTACTTCGCCGGCAACTTCAACCTCAGCTCCGACCTGCACGCCCAGCTGATCACCGCGTCGCTCGCCTGTGACCAGACGCGCGTGGTGACCTTCGAGCACCAGTACCCCGGCGACGCCGACTTCGGCTACACCGCGGGTCAGTTCGACACCGTCGACGCGCACGACCTCGTCCACAAGATCAACGACAAGAACTCGCCGCAATACCAGATCCCCGAGGCCGTCGCGTGCGTCCGCAAGATGTGCACGGTCGAGGCCCAAAAGCTCGCCAATTTACTGACCATGCTCAGCAGCGTCCCGGAGGCCGACGGCAAGACCCTCCTCGATCACACCCTCGTCGTCTACTGCGGCCAGATCGGCTACGGCAGCCACGACATCGCGCGCCTCCCGTGGGTCGTCATCGGCGACGCCGGCGGCTACTTCAAGACCGGCCGCTATATCAAGTATGCGGCCAACCCGAACTCCACCCGCGGGGTGCCGCATAACAATCTGTATGTGTCGCTCGCTAATGCGATGGGGATCGACATCGACACCTTCGGTAATCCGGCCGCCTGTACCGGACCGCTCGCGGGGCTGACTGGCTAACGGGCGCTGCCCTCGGCGAACGCGGCCGTCTCCGGGAGCAGCTCGGCGAACACCGCCGCCGTGCCCGCGAAGGCCCAGCGCGCCTCGCCGATGATCGCCGCGGCTTGCCCGGCGTCGATCGGCAGGGCGTCGAGGCGGGCCCGGATGGTCTGCTTGTAGGCCTCGAGATCGGTGAATGGGAAGTCGTAAAAGGTGAGGCCCGGGGTGCCCTGCGGAG
>JAYUXQ010000264.1:0-5125 GCA_043752905.1 Nannocystis sp.
AGGTGCTGGGCGCAGATCGGGTCGTTGGAGCACAGGCGGCCGAGCTCGAGCGCGGTGGCGAGGTAATGCTCGATGCGCCTGCCGACCGCGACCAGGCCGCCGAGCGTGCCCTCGGAGCCGGGGGTCCCGGTATACAGCAGGATGCCGTGGCCGGCGGCGCCGGCGTAGACGCGCTCGGAGATCGCGGTGGCCGCATATCCGCACTCGAGCGCGACGGCCTGGATCAGCAGGTGCGAGAGCGAATGCAACATGACATAGGGGAGGCCGGGGAACTTGACCTTGTCGAGGCGGCGGGCGCCGGCCCAGGCGTCGAATCCCTGGATGAGCTGGCGACCACGAGCCTTGACGGCCTCGCGGTTTTGCCAGGCATGAATGGCGTCGTTGTCGAAGCCGAGGAAGATGCCCTCACCGCGGTTCTCGACGGCGGGCACCCAGGTTGGATCGCGTGACAGCGCGGCCGCGCGGACGCCGAGGCTGAGCTCGCCGTCGATGTCGGTCATCGCGGCCTCGAAGCGGGTGAAGCCGATCTGGGCGACGACCTCGCGCAGCTTGTGGACGAGCACGACACGCTCGAGGCGGCCCGTGAGGACCGGGGCCAGTTTGCCGAGGGGACGGGCGCGGGCGTAGAAGTCGGTCTCGGGCTCCTCGTCGTGCGCGCCCTCGGGGGCGCAGGCGAGCAGGGTCTCGAGCTCGGCGACCTTGATCTTCTTGTCCGGCTCGAAGCGGCGGCGGCGGCGCTCGATCTCCTCCCAAATGTCGGCGTCCTTGAAGGCGCCGAGCTTGCTGGCGACCCTGGGCTTGTTCTTGCGGCGCAGCTTGATGAGGTCGTCGAGGTCGTCGATGTAGGCGAGCTCGTCGTCCCACAACGCGTCGACGGCCTTGCGCACGGCCTCGTCGGCTTCGGGCAGCGAGATGACGCGGAGCACCTGGGCGAAGTACGCGTTACTGGCGGATCGCACGAGCAGGCGGCTCCATTCGGGCTCGTCGCTGTCCTTGGCCTTGCACGGCTCCTGGGCGTTGCGGCCGAGCCAGGGGCGGTCGCCGTGGCAGCGACCGAGCACGCGGCTGTCGGGCAGCTTGGCCTCGGCGAGGGGGCGCCGGGTGCCGGTGGCCTCGCAACGAATGTAGATATCGCCGAGGTCGCCGCCGGTGCCGCCCTCGTCGATCCACAGGCGGGCGCGGGCCTGTGGGGGATCTCCGGCGTGTACGAAGCGGTGCCAGTCGATGTCGCTGATGTGGCCGTTGCGGCAGGCTTGCACGAAGCGCACCGGGACGACCGGGAGCTTCTTTCCATTGTGTAGATATTGGCTGCCACCGTCGAGGGCGCGCCAGTGGATCAGCGGGCGTGTGCGATACTGCTTGCCGGTGTGATCGCGGTGGATCAAGCCCTCGACCTGGGCGACAAACCAGGCCGGGAACATGAAGCAGGTCATGCCGGCCCGCGGCGAGGCGGGGTCGCCGTCGTCGACGGGCGGCGTGTACATCGGCACGCGGGTTTCGGGCGGGAGGCCGAGCTGTTTGGCGATGCTGGCCTCGAGGCGCTTCTCGTGGACGGGCTGGCGGCCCTGCTCGGTCCAGTGCTCGAGGCCGCCGACCAATACGGAGTGGGAGGGCAGGTCGACCATGGCGCCGGGGCCGAAGGTGCTGACGACCTGGCTGCGCCGGATCTGTCCGGAGACGGGGACCTTGCGGGGCTTGTTCATGGCTGCTGCTCCTCGACGTCGCCCTCGACCAGGAAGCCGTCGGGGTTGCGGATCCACAGGTCGACGGCGGGCTCGACGTCTCGCAGGCTGCGGGCCGCGGTGAACTTGCGAAACTCGGCGGGCAACTTGTCGAGCTCGGGGTCCCCGGGCTGGTGCAGCAGCGGGCGGTCGGTGCCGGCCTCCTGCTGATATTGCAGGCCCTCGCCGACCTGTTGCTGGGCATGGGCGAGGCTCGACCAGTCGTCGAGCAGGGCCTGCACGCGGGCGCGCACGTGCTGGCGCAGGTGGGCCTGCTCGGTGGCGTCGAGGTCGGGGTCGTGGGCCTCGGCGCGGGCGGCGATCGTGTCGGCGATGAAGGCGAGGTTTTGGCGCTCGCTGGCGATGTCGACGGCGCGGCGGGCGGGCGTCAGCTTCTTGTTGCCGTGGCGCGCGAGCGCGACGGTGATCGCCGCGAGGCCGCGGCCGATCGCGCGTGGAGAGAAGGGCGTGACGCTGGTGGCCTCGACAGCGCGGTAGAAGCTGGCATGCCAGGCGGCGAAGCGCTCGAAGTGCGAGCGGTCGCGGGGACGGTGGACGTTGAGCAGGGCGACGACCAGGCCCGGACGCTCCTCGTCGCGGCCGACGCGGCTGGTGGCCTGGATGTACTCGGCGGCGGTCTTCGGCTGGCCGAGCACGACCATGAGGCCCAGGCGGGTGATGTCGAGGCCGACGGAGATCATGTTGGTGGCGAGGGCGACGTCGACGCGGTCCTTCTCGTGGAAGCGCAGCGTGAGGCGCCGCTTGGTCTCGGCGACGTCGCTGGTATTGACGCGCGAGGTCAGCTCCTGCGGGAGGTGATCGATCTGGCGGCTGGCGAAGCTGCCCTCGGCTTCGCCGTCGCGGCGGCGCTCGCCGTAGTAGGTCAGGCGGGAGTTGACCTCGTCCTCGACGATCCGCCGGCTGCCGCCGAGCTCGCGCAGCGAGTTGAAGTAGCCGAGCAATGTCATGTACGGGTCGGCGGGGTTATCGAGGTTGCTGGCGCCACCGGCCTGTTGCCATTGCTTCTGGGCGGCGGCCATGAGCGCGAGGTATGTGCGCAGCAGGACGACCTTGAGCGAGCGGCCCTGGCTGGCGACGCCGAGGTAGAGGCGGGCGTGCTTCTCGGTGGGGTCGACGGTCTTTGCGAAGAAGCTGTCGCGCGGGTCGGGGCCAGGCGGTGGGAATACGTCGACGGTGCTGCGGCCGAACAATGCGCGGATCTGCTTCTCGGCGCGGCGGACGGTCGCGGTCGAGGCGATGATCTTCGGGCGGACCTCGATGTCGCCGAGCTTGCGGGTGGCGAGGGCGTCGAGGGCGGTCTCGTAGAGGCCGACCATGGTGCCGAGCGGGCCCGAGATCAGGTGCAGCTCGTCCTGGATGATGAGGTCGGGTGGGAGCAGAGGCTGCGGGAGCGGGCGGCCCTTGCCGGGCTCGGCGGGGCCGTAGAAGCCTGTCGCGTCGGCGCGGTCGGCGTTGCCGAGCAGGACGCCGGCCTCGCCGACCCACGGCAGGCTGGCGAACTTGTCGACGGTGGCGATGACGAAGCAGGGTAGGCGGCGATACAGCGGCTCGTCGACGGCGACGAGCGGGAGCGAGAGGTTGCGCGTGAAGATGCAGTCGCGCGAACTGCAACGAATGACGAGCTCGCGCGGATGGTCGGTGTTGGGGAGCAGGCGAAACGAATCGGGCACGAAAGGCGTGCCACACCACGGGCAGACCTCGAGCGGGATCGGCGAGGGGTTGCGCTTGTGGTTGCGCTGGTAGGCGAGCACGCGGGCGCGGGCGGTGGTGGGGCGGCTGTCACCCTTTTCGCCGAGGGCGTTCGGGGTGGCGGCTTGACCGACCCACAGACCGATCTCGAACGGCCAGGGGCCGAGGCGCGCCGGGTCCTTCTGGCGCTCGAGCTCGAGGGCGCAGATCAATGTGGCGGCGCGGCCGAGCTGATCGAGGGTCAGCAGGCGCAGGGTGTAACGCATCAATACGCCGACGCCTGCTCCCTGCAGGCCGGGGTTACGCAGGCGGCGGAGCACGAGCGTGAAGGCCGAGAGGCCGAGGTAGGCCTCCGTCTTGCCGCCGCCGGTCGGGAAGAACAGCAGGTCGACGACGCCGCGGTCGCGGTGGGTCGGGTCGATGATGCCGGCGAGGTTGAGCAGGATGAAGGCGAGCTGGAACGGGCGCCAGCGGGGAGGGTCGACCTGCTCCGGGCGCTTGCCGGTGCCATGACAGGCGCGCTGGCGCATCGCGGTGGCGACGGCCCGGTTGGCCAGCGTGAAGGCGTGGAAGGCGTCGGGGTCGCGGGTGAGCGCGTCGAGGCCGGCGGCGATGCGGTCGCGGGCGACCTCGGCGCGCTGCAAGAGCTGCTCGCAGGTGTCGGTGCGCGTGGCCCCGGCGCATTGGGTGTCGGCCTGGCCCACGAGCCAGGTCGTGTATGCACCGACGATCCCCGAGAGCATCTGCGCGATCGCGGCGCCGTTCGGGGCGCTGGCGATCGCCTCCATGCCGAGGTCGACGCCCGCGATCGCGGTGGCGATGACCTTCTCGACCTGGGCCCGCGGCAGCCAGGTGGTCTGCACGTCGTGGCAATTGCCGGTGGCATCGCATTGCACGTGCACCGATACGTTGTGGCCGACCGCGTGCTCGAAGACGCCGCGAAATTGTAGGTCGGCGACGCGGTCGTCCCAGTCGTCCGAGCTGCGCACGTCCGGGCGGGGCACCAGTGGGGCGGCGCTGTGCACGTCCAGGCCGGCCTGGAATACCCAGGCCTCCTCGCGCGCGCCCTCGGCGGGCGGGCGGCGATTGACGAGGAACAGCGAGACGGCGCGGGTGCCCGCGGGCAGACCGGTCGCGGCCGGGGCCGGGCGCACGGACAGCACGAGCTCGAGGCCGCCGCTGTTCGGGACGGGGTGGGGGTGCTGGCCGATGGCCAGCGGCAGCTCGACGGTCTCGGCGCGGGCGCGCCGCTGCCAGCACGGCGAACGGCGGCGCTCGCCGTCGGCCTCGGACACGGGGAGCGCGGTGTAGTCGCCCCAATGCGCGACGACCGTGAGGCTGCGGGCCGCGGCAGGCACGAGCAGGCTGATGCCGATCGAGGACGGGAACAGGCCCTTGCGCGCCGCGGTGGCCTCGGGCGAGGCCTCATCGTCGCCGCCGCCGGTCTTGTCGACGGCGTCGAGCTCGCCGTCGGCATCGTCGCCCTCGCGCTCACCCGGCGGGGCCTCGAAAGGCACGAGGAAGCCGGTCAGGTACCAGACCGAGGGGGCAGCATTCAGGACCTCCCCGGCGTGGGCGGTGTCGTCCGGATCGGGGCCTATGAGGTCGAGCGCGAGCGCCGAGGCGAGCTTGTCACGGACGAGGGCAGGGGCCTGCACGCGGGGACGGTACAGGAGTGTGGCGCAGGAGACCAG
>JAYUXQ010000265.1:0-2004 GCA_043752905.1 Nannocystis sp.
CCCCGCCCCCGGCATCGACCCGGAGATCGTCCTGCGCGAGGCCTCGATCTACGGCCTCCCCCACGCCGACGCCAGCTTCGACCTCGTCGTCTGCTGCGAGGTCCTCGAGCACCTCGCAGATCCCGCCGCGGGCCTCGCCGAGCTGGCCCGCGTCGCGCGCCGGCACGTGCTCGTCAGCACGCCGTGGGAGCCGGTGTGGCGCTTGATGAACCTCGCGCGGGGCCGCTACGTCGGCGCCCTCGGCAACACGCCCGGACACGTCCAGCACTTTAGCCGGCGCGCCCTCCTCGACCTCGCCGCGACCCGTTTGACAGGTCTCCGCGTGCGTCGACCCCTCCCGTGGACCGTGATCCTGGGCGATGTCCGCCGCTGAGCCATCACGCGCGCGACGCCTCGCGCGCTGGCTGCCGTTCGCGATCGTCACGACATTCGGCCTGTGGCTGCTGTGGCCAGTGCCGACGGGCATGATGCCGCTGTCGGCCGATCACACGGTGCACCTCGCGCGCGCGCACCTGTACGGCCAGCAGCTCGCGGACGGCCACCTCGTCGGCTGGAGCCCCGCGTGGTTCTTCGGCTTCCCGCTCGGCGAGCTCTATCCCGTCCTCGGCGACCTCGGCGTGCTCGCGTTGCGCACACTCTCCCTCGGGCTGCTCGACTGGCCGCAGTGCTACGCGCTCCTGTTCACGCTCGTGTTCTTGACGCAGGGCTGGGCCATGCTGCGCTGCGGTCGCGCGCTCGGCTGGGGTCCCCTGCCCGGCACCGTCGCCGGCCTGCTCGTGCTCGCCGACGTCGGCGCGTATCGCGAGGGCGGCTGGACCTACACGGTCACCTACGGCGTGTGGCCGCAAGCGCTCGCGACCGCGCTCGCGTGGCTCACCTTCGCCGAGCTCGCGCTGGCCGCCAGAGCACCTGTCCCCGGGGACAGATACGGAACACCTGTCCCGGACGACCGCGCGCCCGTCGTCACGATGCCTCGCCCGGCGCGCCACCTCGTGTCCGCCGCGCTCGCGGCCGGCGGGGCCCTGCTCGCGCACCCGATGGCGATCCTCATGTTCGCGCTCGCGGCACCGCTGTGGCTCGTCACCGTCGGCCTGCGCGGCGCGGACCGCCGGGCCCGCCTCGCCGACGCGACCGTCTCGCTCGGCCTCGTGCTCGGCCTCGGCGCCGCGCTGGCGGCGTGGTGGCTGCTGCCGATGGGCGCCCACCGCGGCTGGATGGCCAGCTACGGGTGGCTACACGCGTCCCTGGCCGACATGGCCCGCATGGCGAGCAGGGGCCAGTGGACCCACCTGATGGCCCCCGCCGTCGGCCACGTCGCGACCCTGGGCCTCGTCGTCGCCGCGCTGCTCGGCCGCGGCCCCCTGCGTTTCTTCGCCCTGTGGACCGTCGCCCACTGGCTGCTCGCCAGCACCGACCTGTTCTGGACCCTGCGCCTCGACTGGCTCAGTGGCGGCTTCCAGCACATCCAGTACCAGCGCTTCCTGATCGCGGCCAAGCCGGGCTTCTTCCTGCTCGCCGGGGCCGCGGCCGGCGGCATCGTCCACCTGGCGCTTCGGACATGGTCGATGCGACATGTCACAAAAGCCAGGCTCGCCGGCCCCGCGTCCGCGCTGCTGCTCACCGGCGCTGCGGGTCTACTGACCTGGCAGGCCGTCGACGTCCGGGCGCTGATGCAGCAGCACCAGGTCGGTGTCGTGCAGACCGAGCGCATCCCCGGACAGCCGGAATTCGCGGCCGACTACGCCGCCTTTCTTACCTGGGCCCGGGCGACCTGGGACGCCCGCGACCACGACTATCGCATGGCGTTTCGCGCCGACCGCAACCTGCACTGGTTCATGGACGCGCCGGTCACCACGCACACCCCGAGCTACAAGCTCGGGTTCACGCCGGGCGACAACTTCGTCCACAAGCCCGAGTCCGGCGACCCGGCCCTGCTGCGCCGCCTCGGCGTGCGCTTCGTCGTCAGCACCGGCACGACCCCCCCGGCCCGCAGCACCCTGGTGA
>JAYUXQ010000266.1:0-12458 GCA_043752905.1 Nannocystis sp.
TGCCCGAGTTGCACACCATCGCCGCGATCTACATGACCAAGCGGATATGGGTGGCTCGCCAGTGCGCCGGTTTGGTGCCGGTGACCGTCGGCACCGCGAGCTTTTATCGCCGCGCGCGCGTGCGTCACGCGCTGAGCCACGCCCTGCCCGGCGGCGCCGCCTGGCGCGAGCACCTGCGCTACCACCTCCACGGCGTCCAGCACGACATGACCAAGCACGCGCTGTGCCTGCACCTGGTCCCGGTCGCGCAGGCGCGTGCGCTCGGCGAGCGGGTCGTGCACGCGTGGGATCAGCACCCGCAGCGCGTCCCGCCCGAGCCCCTCTCGCGCTTCTTCGAGAACGACCTGATCGCATATTGCCAGTCGATCTGGCGCGACCTCCCCGACCCCGCCGCGTTCGCGCCGACCTTCGTGTTGCCGCGTAACCTCGCCCAGCTGCACGCCGCGCTCGACCGCCGGATCGCCGAGCACGCCCGCGGACCCTTGCGCTGGATGGTCGCCACGCCCGCCTCGCCGCCCGCCTTCGCCATCGAACGACCGCCGCGACGCACCGGGGCCTCGCGCTGACTCGTCGCCGCGTGAACTTGCCCGGCCGCGCGCGCGCCGTTACCATGCGCCGACGATGTCGGTCACCCTCGAGCAGTGGAAGCAGCTCTACGCGGCGTTCAATCCGTCGCAGCGCCTGGAGCTCGCCGACGCCGATCTATTCGTCGAGCGGCCCGGCGCCGTCGCCCACGAGATCGCGGCCGACTTGCAGCTCGAGACCTCGGGGAAGTGGGTCGTGTGCGGCTCGATGGGTAGCGGCAAGAGCTCCGAGCTGGCCCACCTGGGCGGTCTGTTGCAGCACGACTACGCCGTGATCGGCCTCGACCTGCCGAACACCGTCGCCTCGATCGACCGGATCCAGCCGGCCGAGGTCCTGTTCCTGATCGGCATCGCGGCGGTGCGCGCCGCGGCGGATCTGTGGAGCCATGCGATCAGTGACGCCGCGGTGAAGCAGCTGTTTTCGGCGCTCAAACCACTGCTCGGCGAGACGCACTTCGAGCTCCAGCCGAGCGAGATCCTCCAGGGCGTCGCGCTGTTCGCCGCCAACGTCGCCGCGCCGGGTGCGTCCGCGGTCACCGGCGCCGTGGGGGCCGCCGCGCGGGCCCTGGGCGGCGCCGTCAAGGGTCGCATGCCCCTGCGCCGCCCCTCGCCGCTCAACGGGGTCACGCGCCCGGTGCACGACGGCGAGCCCGACCTCGTCCACCTCCAGGAGGCCGTCGATCGCATCCTCGACGAGGTCGCCACGGTGCGCACGCCGATCGTCCTCGTCGATGGACTCGACAAGATCCAGGAGCTGACGAGCATCCGGCGCATGTTCTCGACCAGCAGGATCCTCTCGCTCCCGAAGCGCGCCGTCGTCTACACCGGCCCGATCACGCTGATGCTCGGCACCGAGTGGCAGGCCGCCGGCAGCCAGTTCCAGCGCCAGCGCCTCACCAACGTCGTCACGCGCCGGCCCGACCTGCCCGGCGTCACCCTGACCGACGCCAAGATCGCCGCCGGCCGCTCCGCGCTCCAGCAAGTGATCGCCAAGCGCCTCGCGCTCGCGGGCCTCGACGCCGCGACCGTGTTCGCCGACGACGGCGTCGACCTGTTGATCGAGACCTGCGGCGGCCTGCTGCGCGACCTGATCCACCTCGTCAACCGCACCGTCCGCATCGCGTTCGCCAGCAAGGCGCAGCAAGTCACCCGCGCGATCGCCGAGGACGCCGTATCCGAGCTGCGCAAGGAGTACGAGATCACGATGAACGGGCGCCGCCGCGAGGAGCTCGCCTACGTGCGCGAGCACGGCGAGCCGAGCGGCAAGAGCGACGTGTCCCCGGAGCTGCTGCTCGGCGGCTACATCCTCCCCTACAGCAACGGCAGGATCTGGTTCGAGCCGCACCCGATCCTGCGCGAAGGGGTCACCCGCACGTGAACGGCCGCGCCGGGCTCCCCGCGGCGCTCGCCCCGATCGCCGAGGTCCTGGCCCTCGCCGGGAGCTTCGCGCTGTGTATCGTCACGGGCCCACGTGACCACCGTGACTCGGTGTACTTGCGGATCACCGCGTCGCTCGCGGACGACCTCGAGTTCGTGCGCCACCGCCTCGACCGCGACGGCCTCGAGTTCTTCGATGTGTTGACCGGCGGCGACGGCGTCCGCCCGCGCGTCATCTTCATGTCCGGCCTCGAGCGCATGTCCGACGAGGCGCGCCGCGACGCGACGCGACGTCTCAACCTGCTCCGCGACTCCTGGGCCCCGCACCCCGCGCGCGTGATCCTCTGGCTGCCCGCGTGGGGCCTCGGCGAGTTCCGCAAGCTGGCCCCCGACCTGTTTCACTGGCGCAGCTGCCTCGTGGCGTTGCACGACGCCGACCTGCCGATCCGCACGGAGACGGAGTACCTGGTGTGGGCGTGCGAGCGCCACGGCGGCGCGCGCGAGGTCACCCCTGTCTCACCGCGCGAGGTGCAGCAGATCCACCACATTACGGATGAACATCGCGTCGCATATGTCGGCTGGAGCGGCCAGGAGCGGGTGTTGCTGCTGCGTACAGCGACGCGATATCTCGCGCGGACGAGGCTCGAGATGTCGGCGGGGTGCCAGCCTGACCTCGATATCCTCGCTGCCGGAACCAACGAGGTGACGCCCGACGCTCGCCCTTCCGTACCGCTCCTGTTCCAGACCGCCGACATGGCCGGGCGCCTCGCGCTCGAACCCGGGTGGCTCTCGTACGGTCGGGCCGCGGGCATCCCACTGGCTGACTCGGCGACCGACTTTCTCTCGCGCCTCGGTGAGCGCGGCGAGCTCACTGTCCTCCTCGATGCGATCGATCGCCTCGATCTGTCGCCGGGAAGTCCGGCGCACCGCCTCCTCGCCTGGCTCGACCATGAGAACCCGGCGATCCGGGTCGTCGCGTTCATCGTCGACAGCGCCCCCCCGGAGCTCGATGCATGGACCCGGGTCGACTTCAACGAGAGCCCCTACTGGCACATCTCCCGGACACTTCAGGAGGGTCCGGATCTGCGGGGCGCGGTCAAACGGCTGCTGCGTGACCTGTTCGCCACGCCCCGCGATAACTACCTGCTCGCCGACCACCTGTTCGGACCCGAGGTCGCCGACGAGGTGCCCTCGTGGAGTACGTTCGACGAGAGCGCGGAGCGCTTGACGCAGATCCTCGAGCAACGCGGCCTGCTCGACGCGAGCTTCTTCGACCAGCTCAAGGAGCTTCGTCCGGCCTACGCGGCGGCGATCGACGCGGTGGCCCGCACTTATCTCGGACCACCTGCGCCCTGATCGCGCCGCACCCTGGCGTCGCTCTCGCCGACGATCTTCTGCAGGGCCTGTTGCAGGTTGCGCTGGGTCTCGATGCCCGTGAGGCCGACGCCCAGCTGGACGAGGGCCTGGGCGGTCGCCGGTTGCACGCCGGTGACGATGCACGCCGCGCCGAGCAGGCGGGCGGCGCGGATCAGGCCGAGCAGGGCCGCGAGGGCGTCGGTGTCGCCGAGCTCGGCGCCGGTGAGGTCGAGGATCGCGTGGCGGGCCCGCGTGCGGGTCAGCTCGGCGAGCAGGCGCGTGGTCATCTGGGCGGCGCGCTCGCGGTCGATCGGTCCGATGAGGGGCATCGCCAGGACGTCGCGCCAGACCTCGAGCACCGGGGACGACAGCGCCTCCACCGAGCGTTGCAGGCGGGCGATCAGGCGCCGGTTCTCCGCGTCGCGCTCGTCGAGCTCGCGGGTGCGGGCGGCGACCTCGTCCGCGAGCCGCGCCGCGTGCTCCTCGAGCTCCTCGTTGGCCCGCGCGAGCGCCTCCTCGGCCCGCCTGCGGTCGGCGGCGTCGAGGGCCCGCGCGACCATGTCGGCGACGGCGGCGGCGTAGTTCTGCTCCTCCTGGCTAAAGCTGCGCGCCGGGCCGACGTGCTCGTTGCACAGCACGCCGACCGGACGTCCCATGCGGCGGATCGGCGCCTCGAGCATCGCGCCGATCCCCAGCGGAGCCAGGTACACGCTCGAGAACTCGCGGGTGGCCGGGTGGGTGTGCGCGTCGCTGGCGGCGATCGTGCGGTCCTCGGCGAGCGCGGCGAAGTAGCGCGGGAAGTCGCGGGCGAACAGCTCGAGGCCATCCTCGTGCGTGCTCGACTTGCGCAGATAAAGGTCGATGCATCGAATGCTCCGCTCGCCCTCGCTGTACAGCCACACCGAGGCCCGCTCGCAGTCGAGGCCCGCCGCCGCCGCCGCCGTGATCGCCGGCAGCGCGCGGCTCAGGTCGCCGCTGTCGATCGCGTCGCTGCACGCGAGGCGCAGCAGCAGATGATTTTGCCAGCGCAGCGCGGACTCGATGTCACGCCGCGGGGCGTCGGTCGTGTCGACGGTGAATGCACACACATGGCCGTCGCCGTCGCCGTTCGCCAGCGGGGCGCAGCCGATGACCTGCACGGTGACCGGCTCGCCGTCACCGCGCAGGAACTCCTTGCCAAACGGCAGCTCGCGGCGCTGGACCAGCGCCAGTTCGCGTTGCTTTTGTCCCGACAGGGTCAGGTCCCAGTACGACGCCGCGAGCAAGGCGTCACGCGAGCGACCGAATGCCGCCATGGCTGCGGTGTTGACCGCGACCACCCGACCGTCCTCCTGCCATCCGATCATCGGCACCGGCACTCCATCCCATGCATCGATGTTCATTGTACCAGTGGTAACACCGTTCTATCGACCTGAAAGCGTCTGCACGGGCAGCCCTGGGAACCGGCGCGCCGCGGGCCCCGCTGCCCATCGACGCCGGGATGGAGCCGCCGGGATGGAGCCGCCGGGACGGAGCCGCCGGGTCTCAGCCGCCGGGTCTCAGCCCTGGCCGCGGCCGCGGGCCGTGTTCGCGCCGCGGCGAGCGGCGAGGCAGTGACGCAGGCCCTCCTTGAGGTTCGGCAGGCAGCGCAGCTCGCCGAGGCCGTGGCCCAGCGATACGAAGGTCTGGGCCGCCTGCGGGCTCACGCCAGTGACGATGCAACGACCGCCGACCAGCGCGACGGCGCGCGCGAGCTTGACCAGGTGATCGGCGGTCGCCTCGTCGACCTCGTCGACGCCGGTGAGGTCGATCAGGCTCCACCGCGTGCGGCGCTCGACGACCCGCTGGAGCAACTTTTCGGTGATGTCGAGGGTGCGCGCGTGATCGAGGTTACCGACCAGCGGCACCGCGAGCACGTCGTCCCAGACGTCGAGGATCGGGGTCGACAGGGCCGTGATCTCGCGGCTCTGCGCCTCGATCAACGCGAGCTTGGTCTCGATCTCCTCCTGCGCGCTCGCGAGGGCGGCGGCCGCCTCCTCGCGTTCGCGTTTGCCGTCGCGCAGCTCGCCGATGAAGACGCGCAGGCCCTCCTCGAGCATGCCAAAGCTGTCCTCTTGCAGGGCGGCGCAGTGAGCCAGCGCCGCGGCGTACTCGCCGACGGAGGCCAGCGAGACGACCTCCATCAGCCGCTCGAAGCGCTCGGGAGAGCCCGGGGACCCGGTGTCGGTCGGTGTCATGGTCACGTCACATCCTTTGGCAACAGGGCGGCGCGCTGCTCGTCGACCCAGCGCATCGCCTCGGCCTCGTCCTTGAGAAACACGACGTCAGGCTCCCTCTGTCCGAGCAGCTTGATCGCGTTGAGGGCGAGCATCATGATCGCCCGGATGGCGAAGCTGAGCCCGTATACGCCGGTACAGGACGGCACGTCGGTCCCGTCCTGCTTGCTCCACTCGGCCATGTACTTGCGGGCACCGGGGCCGATGCCCGTGCACTCGGCCATGTCGGCGACCATGAACCCCCGGCCGCACTCTCGCATCATCTCGCCCGTCACCACGCGCAGCGCCTTGAGGTCATCCGCCGAGATGTGCCCCCGGAACGCCAGGCCGATCACGTCGCCCGTCCGCCAACATCGATGCCGCCCGATCGTCGTCTCCGCCACACGAGGAGGCTATCACACGTGCCCGACGCCGGGCTCCGCGCGACTTCGCCACCGCTAGCGCGGCCCGACCTCCATCGGCAGCGAACCGCCGTCCTCACGAAAGCGCGGCAGACCGTCCGTGATCGTCTGCCACGACAACTTGCTCGGCGCCCACGAGTGGTAGCGCGGGGCGAGGCGGTCGGCGGCGTGCAGCGACGCGACTGTGATGTCGATCGCGTGCGCCTCGTGTTTCGTCTCGAAGAAGATCGAGGTGCCGCACGCGCCACAGAAGCCGCGGCGCGCATGGTCGGACGAGCAAAACCACGTCGGCGTGCCCTCGACCACCAGGTCGTCGCGACGAAACGTCGCCCACGCGACCCCGGGCGACCCGACCGATCGGCGACAGGTCGAGCAGTGACACAGGCACACCGTCGACGGTGTCCCGGTGACGATGAAGCGGATCGCATTGCACAGGCAAGCTCCGGAGTACGGCGCGACGGACATGTCCGCGAGTATGGCAGCGAGGTCGTCGCGCACGCTACGCAGCCGTGGCGCATGCGTGAGTCCTCGCGCGATCGACGCAGCACGCGCCGATGGGCTCCCCAGCGCCGGGATCGATCGCCGGGCGATGTGAGCATCGTGGTCCGGGCCGCCGCCCGCGGAGGCGGTTCGTGGTTAAGCTCGCGGCTCCCCCCGTGTCCCTCGTCCTCCCCCACGCGTTCGGCCGCTACACCCTGACCAGGCGCATCGGCGAGGGCGGGATGGCGGAGGTGTTCCTCGCCGAGGTCACGGTCGCCGAGGGCCTGAGCAAGCGCGTCGTCATCAAGAACATCCGCAAGGAGCTCGCCGACCAGCCCGAGTTCACGCGCATGTTCGTCGACGAGGCGAAGATCGCGTTGAGCCTCAACCACGCCAACATCGTCCAGGTCTTCGACTTCGGGCAGGTGCACGGCAGCTTCTATCTGGCGATGGAGCTGATCGAGGGCGTCGACCTCATGCGCCTGCTGCACTCGATCCGCGCCCGCGGCGAGCCGATCCCCGTGGTCATCGCCGGCTACATCGCGCACCAGGTCGCCGCCGGGCTGGCCCACGCGCACGGCCGCCGCGACGACTTCGGCGCGCCGATCGGCATCGTGCATCGGGATATCAGCCCGCACAATATCATGCTGTCGCTCGCGGGCACGGTGAAGATCCTCGACTTCGGCATCGCCAGGACCGCCGCCCGCGCTCGCCTGCAGGCCGAGAGCCACCCGGTCGACGCCAATGGCCGTGGTGATCGTGCTGACGGCACTGAAGTTACTATTCAGGGCAAGATCGCGTACATGTCGCCCGAGCAGGCCGTCGGCGGCCCGCTCGATCAGCGCAGCGACATCTACTCGCTCGGCGTCGTGCTCTACGAGCTGCTCTCGGGCGTGCTGGTGTTTCGTCACCGCGACCGCCTCGTCGCGCTCGAGCAGGTCCGCACGCGGCCGCTCCCGCCGCTGCGATCCCTCGCCCCCGAGGTCCCCGAGGAGCTCGCCGCGGTGGTCGACCGGGCGCTCGCCAGGGACCCGGAGGACCGCTGGGACACCGCCCGCGCGTTGCAGTCGGCGCTCGCCGGCTTCCTGCATCGGGCCGACCCTGTGGTCGACGACGAGGTGCTCAGCACCTTCGTCGCGCGCTACGCCGGGCCCGCGCCTGTCACTGCGCCCACGCTCGACGACATGACCCGCGAGCTCGAGGGCAGCGACCCCTCGCAGGCCGGGCCGGCGTCACGCCCCCAGCTCCAGCGCGTCGTCGTGCTCAAGGCGGCGCTGGTGCCCGCGCTGCCCGGCGAGAAGCCGCCCGCCCCGACCCGCTTCCTCGCGCTCGCCCGCGACATCGCCTACAAGCGCGACGCCCAGGTCCGCCAGCTCGACGCGACCGGCGTGTCACTCGTGTTCGGCGCGGTGCTCGACACCGGCGACACCGACGAGACCGCGGTCCGCGTCGCGCTCGCGCTGCGCGAGGCGATCGGCGAGGCGGCGCCCGGCTACGGCATCGGCGTGGCGCTCGCGGGCCTGGCGTTGCCGCTGCTGCGCGGGCCCGGCGGGCTCGAGCAGGCCGAGGTCCCGCACGAGCAGGCGCGGCGCCTGCAAGCGATCGCCAGCGCCGCGATCGACGGGCCCGTGATGCTGACCGGCGACCTCGCCGAGCGCCTGCAACGCGGCTGGCGGATCGGGCCGGCGCGTGGGCTCGACCTCGGCTCCGAACCCGACCTGTCCCGAGAGCCAGCCGACGCCGACCCGCTCGAGCGCGCCTCGCCGCTGCTCGGCCCGGTGCGCGAGGTCGACGAGCGCCCGCTCGCCCCCGGTCGCGTCGTGCTCGTCGGCCGCGAGCTCGAGCAAAAAGCGCTGCGCGACGGCTTCGCCGAGGCGATCCGGGCCAGGAGCTCCCGCGCCATGCTGCTCGTCGGCACCGCCGGGGTCGGCAAGCGGGCCTTGATCGAGCGGTTCGTCGCCAGCCTGCCGCGCGGCGCCTGCGTCATCCTGCGCGGCGCGGGCCAGTGGCGCCGACGCAACGTCCCGCTCGGCGTGTTCCTCGAGGTGCTGCGCGAGTTCTTCGAGGTCGACCGCACGACCACGGCCGCCGACCTCGAGGCGCGCCTCGTCGGCGAGGGGGTCGCGGGCGCGGGACCGCTGGCGCAGAGCCTCGCGCTCGCGCTCGGCCTCGGGCTCCATGCCCCGTCGCTGCCGGGCACCGAGCTCGACCCGCTCGAGCGCCGCGATCGCCTGTGGCAGCTGATGCGCCGGCTGGTGCGCGCGCTCGCCCAGCGCCGGCCGGTGCTGATCGTGCTCGAGAACCTGCACTTCGTCGACGAGCACAGCCACAACCTGTTGCAGGCGTGGATGCATCGCCCGCACGGCCTGCCGCTGCTCGGCCTGTGCACGGCGCGTCCTGGCCCGCGCGCCGAGGCGACCCGCGCCCTGCCCGGCGTCCACACGATCGAGCTGCGCGAGCTCGACGAGCAGGCGCGCCGCGAGCTGATCGTGCGGCGCTTCGAGGACCCCGAGGAGGCCGAGCCGATCGCCGCGGCGATCCTCGCGCGCACCGGCGGCAACCCGCTGTTCATCGAGGAGACCCTGGCGGACCTGCTGCGCCGCGGGATCCTCGGGTGGAACGCCGGCGGGCGCCAGTTGCAGGTCCGCCAGCGCGGCGCGACGATCGAGCTGCACCCCGACATCGAGGCCGCGCTGCACGCCCGCATCGACGCCCTCGATCCGCGCGACCGGGCCCTCGTCGACGCCGCCGCGGTGCTCGGCCAGACCTTTCGCGTCGACGAGCTCGCCGCGCTCGCCAGGCAGAGCGCCCCGGAGGTCGAGCACGCGCTGGGCCGGCTCGCCGAGCACGGCATGTTCACCGCCGTGACCGCCGGGGCCCGCTTCGCCACCGCCCGCTTCGCCACCGTCAGCCTGCACGAGGTCGTCAAGCTCACCCTCGGGCCGGCGAGCACCGAGGCGCTGCATTGCGAGGCCGCCGCGATCAAGCTGCGTCGCGTCGATCATCGGCCCGGTCGCGACGACGGCCCGATCGCCGATCACTTCGCGCAGGCCGGCATGCTGGCGGAGGCGATCGAGCCGGCGATCCGGGCCGCCCGGGCCGCCCGCGACGTCGCCGGCAACGTCGAGGCGTATCACTACTGGTCGCTCGCGCTGCGGGCGATCGGCCCCGAGGACCCGCGCCGCTGGGAGGCGCTGCTGGCCCGCGAGGTGATCTTGCAGGCCTGGGGCCGCCGCCGGGCCCAGGGCGCCGACATCCGCCAGATCTTGCAGCTCGCCGAGGGCACCGAGGACCGCGAGCGCGAGGCCGTCGCGCTCGGACGACTGCTGCGCTTCTATCTCGAGTGCGGACGGGTCGCGCGCGCCGAGGGCCTGTACCCCCGGCTCGAGCGCACGATCGCCGCGTTGCCGACCGGCGAGGGCAGCGAGCCGCGGCGCGCCGAGCTCGGCGAGCTCGCCTGCGATCTGATGACGCGCCTCGGTCGCCTCGAGGAGGCCGAGGCGCTCGCCCGCGCGGCGCTGGAGCACTGCCCGCCTGGCCCGCTCGGGGTGTTGCAGCGCTGCCGCCTGCACACCGGCATCGGTCGCGTGCAACTGGCGCGCGGGCGTCTGGCCGAGGCGACGGCGAGCTTCGAGGCGACGCTCGAGCTGGCCCGTGGCGCCGGGCATCGCCGGGCCGAGGCCGAGGCGCTCAACAGCCTCGGCGAGGTCGTCGGTCTGAGCGCGCGCTACCAGGAGGCGGTCGACCACTTCCGGGCCGCGCTGCAGATAGACCGCGACCTCGGCGACCGGGCGGCCACCGGCATCAAGCTCGCCAACCTCGGCATCGCGTACACGGCGATCGGCCTGTATCGCCGCGCCGAACGCCACCTGCGCAAGGCCCTCGAGCTGCACGCCGCGATCGGGCACCCGGGCCTGTTGACGGAGGTCGTCGTGCACCTCGGCGAGGTCTCGGCCGAGCTCGGGGATCCGGCCGCCGCGCGACCCTTGCTGGAGGAGGCCGCGAGCATGGCCGCCGCGCGCGGTGATGTCCGGACCGAGCTGCGCGCCCGCTCGCGTCTGGCCCGCTGCCTGCTCGACGCCGATGCGCCGGACGAGGCCCGAGCGATCGCCGAGGCCGTGCTGGCTCGTGGCCGCGAGCTCGGCCTGCGCAGCGCGCAGACACGGGCCTTGCATGTGCTCTCACGGCTCGCGGAGGACGCTGGCGACCACGCGGGGGCGGTGGCGGCCGAGGGGGAGGCGGTGCGTCTGGTGCGGGCCGGCGCGGCCCCCCTCGACGGCGTGCTGTCGATCCACCACCTGGGGCGCCTGACCGCGCGCGTCGACCTGCTCGAGGAGGCAGCCGCCCGCGTGCGCGCCCGCCTGGACGACCTGCGCGACCCGGAGCTGCGCCGCGGGTACCTCGCACAGCGCCGGGTCCAGGCGATCCTCGCCGACGCCGGCCCGGCCCCGGCGGACCCGCCCCGGCCGGAAAAATCCGGCCCTTGAACGACCCCGCGGGCCGCTCCGGACGGTTTGCTCGCGTCCTTGCCCGCCCTGTCCCGTTGCCCCTCGTGGCCCCCACCGGCCACCGCGGGCCTGCCGCGCGCAACCGGGGTATGCTGGCGACCGTGCCTCGCCCCGCCCGCAGTCGCCGGACTCCAATGTTTCTGGGTTGCGTCCTCGGCGGTGCCATGACGGCAGCCGCCGCTGCGTGCATCCCCCATGGCGAGATCGTCGCCGCCGACGGGAGCCGTCGCATGGTCGCCCGCGACACGCAGTCCGGGCTGTCGGTCGTGTTGACGACCGGCGCCTGGGACGGCAACCCCGCTGACCTCGACAGCGACATCACGGTGGTGCACGCGCTGGTCGCCAACATGGGCGCGACGCCGGTGCGCCTCGCCCCCGGCGACCTCGACCTCGTCGACGGGCGAGGCTTTCGCCACCAGCTGCTCGACGTTGGCGGCAGCTTCCTGCAAAGCGGCGAGATCGATCGCGGCTACCACCCCGGTCGCCGTCTCGACTACGGCCGCATCGAGTGGAGCGGCGGGGACGTCAACAGCTCGGCGCTGCCGTGGGGCACCCTCGCCCCGGGCACGCAGATGCGCGGCTACCTGTACTTTCGTCGCCTCGACAACACCGCCAACGCGGCGACCCTGATCTGGCACTTCTACAGCGACAAGAACGCGCCGGTCGTCGACCTGGCCTTCGACTTCTTCGTCGCCCGCTAGCCCGAGAGCCCGGAGAGATCCATGAGACCGGTCCCTGGCAAGGCTCGCGTGGCTACCTGTCCCTCAGGCCAGATCGCGCGCGGCCCGACGACCGCGAGCACGACGACGGGCACGCGGACGAGCACGCGGACGAGCACCCGGACGAGCACCCGGACGGTAGCGAGCGTCGTCACCACCGTCACAGGTGCCGCGGTGCTCGCGTTGCCGGCGGTGGCCCACGCGAGCAACCCGTGGCTGACCCCGCTCGGCGCCGAGGCAGCGGCCTCGGGCGGGGCCGTGGCGGCCATGGGACGCGACACCGGTATGGCCTTCTACAACCCGGCGGGCCTCGGCGCCAACCGGCGGTCCCAGTTCGACATGTCGTCGACGATGGCGGTGCTGCGCCTGCGCACGATCCCCGGCGCGTTCCAGATCGACCTGCCTGGCGGGCGTCAGCAGACCGCCCAGCTCGCCAGCATCGAGCCGCTCGCGCTCGCGACCTCGACCGTCTACACGCGTTACATGGGCCACGGCGTGACCGTCGGCGCCGGCCACTTCGCCAACAACTTCGACCGTTACGATTACACCGGCATCCTCGAGGACCGCACCGGCACCACCGGCCTCAACTATGCCGCGCGCGTGCAGGTCGACGGCTGGGCGACGCGCCACTACTTCGGACCGACGGTCGGCTGGCAGATCATGCCGCGCCTGCGGATCGGTATGTCGCTGTTCATCACCTACGAGTTTCACCGCGACGAGGGCCGGATCTGGATGCAGGCCGGACCGACCCCGGGCCTCATCGACCAGAACTTCATCG
>JAYUXQ010000267.1:0-1998 GCA_043752905.1 Nannocystis sp.
CGACCAGGCGCCGGCCGGGGCGACGCCGCCGGTCGACGTGACCGTGACAGAGCAACCGCCGCCAGCCGAGGCGACGCCGCCGGTCGACGTGACCGTGACAGAGGACCCGCCGCCGGCCGGGGCGACGCCGGTCGACGTGACCGTGACAGAGCAACCACCACCGGCCGACGAGGCGCTGCCGGTCGACGTCGCCCCTGTCGGCGAGGCGCCGGCCGGTGCCGCGCTGGCGGTCGGCGCAGCGGCGGACGACGAGCGCGGGTATATGGGGCCGGACGCCGTCACATCCGCGGACGATGCCGAGCCGATGCGGCCGAAAACAAAGAAGAAAAAAAAGAAAAAAAAGAAAAAACCAGCGAAGAAGAAAAAGCAGCCAAAGGAGCCGCACAAGGTCAACCGCGGCGCCGACTATCGGCTCGGT
Organism: Nannocystis sp.; assembly: GCA_043752905.1. Classification (GTDB taxonomy): domain Bacteria; phylum Myxococcota_A; class Polyangia; order Nannocystales; family Nannocystaceae; genus Nannocystis. The sequence continues at coordinate 419 of JAYUXQ010000267.1, forward strand.
CTATACCCCGGGAGCTATGTCCAGGGCCAGGACATCAGCGTGGGGGCGCAGGCCAGCGCGCGCCAGACCCTGGACCCAAAGCCAAACCACCGGATCGTGCTCGGGCTCGGCTACGAGTACGAGCCCTTCTCGACGAAGACCCTCGGCTTCCCCGAGGAGGACGACGTGCAGGGCGGGCTCAACCGCACCCTCGTGCAGTCGATGCATATCATCGAGGCGAACGCCGCGCGGCGGCTGGTATGGGGGAAGCTGGTGACGACCTTTATCGACCTCCACGCCGACGCGTGGTGGCCGATGAAGGACCAGCACCAGCGCTGGGCGGTCCGCCTGACCTCCGGGATCCACATCGGCAAGGCCACCGGTCTGTTCGCCGAGCTCGAGAACCAGCTGTTCTTCAAGAAGTTCCCCAACTACTTCATCGCTACCCGCCGCATCGATCAGGAGGGTTCGATCCCCAGCGCGCGGATCGGCTACAATTTCGGCAAGCTCGCGCGCCTCGCGGCCGGCTTCACCTTCGACTATACGCATTACCTCGACGCCCGCTACAACGCGCTCGCCCCCGACGGCACCTTCATCCGGGCCGAGCAGAGCAAGAACTACCTCGATTACATCCCCTTCGCCGAGCTGCAACTACGGCCGACCAGGGGCCTGCGGATCCGCGGGCGCTACGCCTTCGAGCGGCAAAAGACCCAGCACTACAACCGGGTGATGACCGGCCGCGACGAGTTCGCGTCGCTCACGCCCTACCTCTTCCGCGGTTACTACGATTACCGACGCCACCGCGCGAGCCTGGGGATCACCTGGGATCTTCGTGACCGCCTCCGCCTGGCGGCGACGGTCGAGGCGTGGGTCCGCCACTTCGACGTCTACGAGGCCCGCGACGTCGACAACTTCTGGACCGGCCAGCTGCGCCTGGACACCGAGATCGAGGCGAGCCTGGAGGCCGCGGTTCGGGTCCATACGATCAAGGGCAGGCGCGGTGAGCACGACTTCTTCATCTCGCTCCTCGGCGCCCACGTCTCGCGCAACTCGAACATGACACGCGAGATCTCGCTGGCGACCAACTTCGACATCACCCGCGTCCTTCTCGGCTTCGAGGTGCGGGGCCACCAGCTCAAAGTCTCGCGCCCACCGCGATCGACGCGGTCGGTCGCGTCAGGTCGGTGATCGGTTAACCTCACGACTTGTTGCGGGCAGGACGAACACGGTGCGAACCGCTGCTGCTCGCGCCAGCGCTGGCCTGTGGGGCGCCCGATGGCCTCGGTGGCGTCGATGGCGTCGATATCCTCGATGGCGTCGATATCATCGATGGCGGGCCACGCCGGCCACGCTGGCCACGCCGGCCACGTCTTCATGTCGGCCAGTCGAGCCCCTCGCAGGGAAACCGCGTGCCCGGCGGGAACATTAGACTAAAGTGCTCGGCGAGCACCGTGAGCAGCTCATCCGGCGTACTCAGGAGATTGCGCTCGCTGTGTCCGTCGGGCCGGCGCACGGTGAACTCGCGGTTGAGGATGCCGATCCGCCCGCCGTCCGGCAGCGCCCGCGCGACGACGAGGCGATTCTTGAAGTGGGACCCGGGA
>JAYUXQ010000268.1:0-1998 GCA_043752905.1 Nannocystis sp.
TCCGCGTCGGCCGCGATGCCGCGGACACTCTGTCCAAAATCGCCGAGTGCCTCCACGCCGGTCGGCTCGCCGTCCGCGTCGAACAGGGCGATGCGTGGCTGCGGCGACGGGTCGCCGACCTCGCGCACGTTCATCGCCAGCCACACCCGCCCGTCCGGCAGTACCGCCAGATCGGCGACCGCGCCCTCGCGCGTGTCGAGCACCACCGACCAGATCTCCGCGCCGGTGATCCCCGAGCGCTTGCGCAGGCTCGGCCGCTTGACCTTGTCGACCAGGGCCTCGCCGCCCTCGAGCGTGTCGCCCTCGGGCGTGAGCGCGACGCGGTTCGTACGGCTCCCGGCCGGGCCGGCCTTGAACCAGGCCATCGTGCCCGGCTCCGGCGTCGAGACCTCGAAGGACGCCGAGCGGCTGTCCTCGTGGGGCCCTTGTGTGGCGATGACCTCGACATCGTGTGAGCCGTCGTCGATCGCGCCGCGCACCGGCAACGCGCCGACGAACAACCCGCCGCCGACTGACGCCAGCTCGCCGAGGTCCACGCCGTCGAGCTGCACGTTTATCGCATGCGTGTACTCCGTCTGCACTTCGATCGGGACCGGCCCGGCGGCGTAGACCGTCGCGGGGAGCGTCACCGAGACGATGCTCGGCTTGTCCGCTTCGCCGACCGGCGGGCCCGCCGAGTCGGCGCCGGTGTCGGTCGTATCGTCCCCGGCGCTGCTCGTGCCGCTCGCGTCGCTCGTCTCGCCCGCGTCGGTTACGTCACCTGTGCTCTCGCCGACCGACCCCCCGCTCGCGTCGCCGGCCGGGTCCATGGTGACCTCGTCGCCCGTCGACTCGGCCTCGCTGGCTGCGCTCGTGCTGGCGTACTTGTCCTGCTCGGCCTGGAAGGCCGCGAACGCGGGTGAGTTACATCCGGTGAGCAGGAGCAGGGCGGACAGGCACAGGCGGCTCATGCCCGAGATATTACCCGCGCGGACAAAATCGCTCACCATCTTAAAATTTCCCTTCGAGAACGAGGCCGCCGACCCCACGCGCACCCCACGGCGCCACCGCCACCCTGGAGCGCCAACCTCCGGTCGCCAGCAGGACGACCCCGGTCACAGCCAGCGCGACGCCTGCGGCTCCGAGGGCCGCCGCGCTCGCAGTCGTGACGCGGTAGCGCTGGCGAAGCGATGCGGCCTGCTCGGTCTGCATGTCATTCGCCATGCCGCCGACGCTGGCCGCGTGGATGGTCCACAGGTCGCGCTCGCCCTGAGCGCGGTACGCAAGCACGGCAGCCACCGGAACGAACAGCACGACGCCGGCCGTCAGGAACCCGGCGCCGGCCCGGACCCGGCGTGAACGCGTCACGCCATCGGCCCGGACGGCGCGCCCGTCGTCGGCTTGGACGGCGCGCCCATTGTTCACGCCCGGCGACGCGACCGGCGTCGTCGGTGTGGCGCTCGTCGTGGTTGTCGAGCTCGTGGCCACGGGCTCGCTGTTCGCAACCTGCCCGGATTGCGGCCCCATGGACCCACATACCGTCCGCCACCCGGATCCCGCGGCCTCCGCGAGCCTCTTCTCGGCGTCCGTCGCCGCCGCCAGCTTCATTTCTCGCCCCGCCGCGCTGTCGAGCAGCGCCACGAGTCGCATCACAGTCGCCAGGCCGCACAGCTCCATGAGCGGGCCACCTGCCCGATAGGACAGCTCGAAATTTTGGCCGGCGAGCCCTCCGAGGATGACGCGGTCGGCACTGTCCAGGTCCGTGCGGGCCGCGCCCTCCGCCGCCAGCTTGGCGGCGCTGGCATATTTGCCGTCGTCCGCCAACGTCCCCACCTTGTCGGCGATCGTCGGGGCGTCGTCGGCGGCTACCCCGGGTGCGGGACTCGGTTCCGGGGCGCCAAACGCCGCCGCGATCATGATCAGGGAACGGAGAGCCATCAACGCTGATGATACACCGACCCGCGCCGACCCGTCTTCGGTCGCAAGCCGGCGAGGGGCCAAAGCCTGCTACCACTATAT
>JAYUXQ010000269.1:0-1996 GCA_043752905.1 Nannocystis sp.
TCGACGCCATCGCGCATCGGGATCCGCAGCTCCTGCTTGCTGTAATGGCTCGGCACGTAGGCCGCGAGCGCCTCGGCGGGCGTCGGCGGCGCTTTCGGGGTCACTGTCTCGGCGACGCACACCGGCGCCCGCGAGGGCGCAGGCACGCCATGGCCATGGCCATGACCATGACCATGCCCATGGCCATGGCCATGACCATGCCCGGGCCGGGCGTGGTGGTGACCACACGCGGCCAGCGGGGCCAGCACGGCGAGGAGGGCAGGGGTGACACGTCGCGGGCGCTGGGCAACGAACACCGCTCCGGTATACTCCCGCCGCCCCCGGAGTCGAGGCCAGCGAATGAGCGTAGGGATCCTGACGAGTGGGGGCGATGCCCCCGGAATGAACGCAGCGGTTCGCGCCGCGTTTCGTAGCCTCAAGATGCGCGCGCCCGACAGCGAGCTCGTGCTGTTCCGTGACGGCTTTCGCGGGCTCGCCCGGCGCCTCGACTCGGCCTCGGACCGCAGCGTCGACCGCAAGGACGTCCGCGACATCATCCACCGCGGCGGCACCTTCATCGGCACCGGCCGCGTCCCCGAGCTGTACATGCCCAGGGATGACGCGCCGGACCGCGAGGACCGCCTCGCCGCCCGCGAGGCGTTCTTGCGGGTCGCCGCCGTCAACCTGTTCCAGACCCGCGTCGAGAACCTGATCGTCATCGGCGGCGACGGGAGCTTCCGCGGCGCCCGGGCGATCGCCGCGGCCTACCGCGAGATGTTCCCACGTAAGCCGTTTCGCATCATCGGTCTACCCGGCACGATCGACAACGACCTCCACGGCACCGAGTATTCGATCGGCTACGACACCGCCCTCAACAACGTCGTCGACGCGATCAGGAAGTTACGCGACACGATCGAGTCGCACCGCCGCGCGATCATCCTCGAGGTCATGGGCAACACCTCGGGGTGGCTGGCGCTGCAGTCGGCGATCGCCGGTGGCGCGGCGGCCGTGGCGATCCCCGAGGTCGAGGAGACCTGGGACCAGGACGACCTGCTTCGCCGCCTCGTCGCCGGCGTGCGTCGCGACTACCGCTACTTCATCATCGTCGTCGCCGAGGGCGTGCTCAAGCGCGCTGGCGCCGACTGGTCGCACCGCCTCGCGCGCCGCATCGAGGAGGCCGCCCCGATCCAGGAGATCCTCGGTCACACGATGGAGGCTCGCATCAACTCGGTCGGCCACATCGCCCGCGGCGGCAGCCCCTCGGCCCTCGACAACACGCTCGCGGGCCTGCTCGGATCCGCCGCCGCCGACCTCGCCCAGACCGGATCGCTGTCCCACGGCCCGCCCGTCGAGGGCGACGTGATGGTCGGCTGGCACGGCACCCACGTGGTCGTTACGCCGCTCGACGAGGTCATCGCTTGCTCGCCGCGGCTCGTCACGCGCGAGGGGGAGCTCTACCAGCTCTCCAACAAGCTCATGCTCTCGGCGGGTCAGCCGTTCTGAGCCGTCCCTGGCCGCACCGCCGGCCCTGGCCTCAGATCCCCTTGGTGATCAGCCACGAGTCACCCTCGCGGATCAGCTCGAACTTCGCGAAGTCCTGCTTGGGCACGACGCGCGGCGCGAAGCGGGGCAGGCCGTCGTCGCCGAGGATCGGCTTCATGCGAAAGCTGGCGTCGATCCACACGTGGACGGTGGCGCGGTCGCGGCGGATGAAGATGTCGAGGTACTCGATCGTGAAGCGGACCGACTCGATCTGGGCGATGCGACGCTGCAGCGTCTGGCCGAGCTCCTCGAAGACGATGTCGTCGCTCGGGTCATCGGTGCCGGACTCGTCGTAGTAGGTCGGGTGCGCGGTCGCCAGGATCACCGCGGGGTCCTGGCGGACGAAGCCGCCGCGGAAGCGCTCCAGCACCTGCAAGATCTCCCGGTTGTCTGCCGTGTCCGGGATCTCCGTGCCGGGGATCGTCTGGACGTTCTTGCAGGCGGTGACGGCCACGGGTGCGGCGAGCAGGGCGGC
>JAYUXQ010000270.1:0-12414 GCA_043752905.1 Nannocystis sp.
TCGGCCCGCAACGCGGCGAGATCGGCGTAGGGCTTGCCGGCGTTGCCGAGCTTGATGTCGTCGACGAACACGACCAGGCCGTAGCGGGTGTCGAGGCCCTGCGCGCGCGCCTCGAGGTCGACCTGCGCGATCTGCTTCTCGATGCGGTCGAGCATGAAGGTCATCGTCGTCGAGACATCGACGACGAACACGACGTCGAGCTGGCGCTGGCGGACCCGAGCGGGGTCCTCGCAGCCCGACTCGGGGGCGACCGCCGCGAGGCCGTCGGCGACGCCGCGCACGACCTGGACGGTGCCGGCGCTCGGGTGGCTGTTCATGCCGGGCGGCGTCGGGATGTCCTTCGGGACAGGTACATGAGGCGGCGCGTCGGGCGAGGCATCGGCCACGCCGGGGCCCATGATGTTCTCCACGAAGTCGACGGGCACCTCGGGGACCTCGGCCAGCTCGACCGCTTCCTCGAGCACCCTCTCCGCGATCACCTCGGTGGGGACGCCGACTGCGCCTCCCGCGAGGATGCCCTCGCCGCGGCCGCCTGCCTCGACGAGCAGGGGCGCGTCGGACTTGAGCTCGGCGAGCACGTCCTGATGGACAGTGCCGCCGACGACGCCGCCGACGCCGCCGATGCCGCCGATGCCCTCGTTGAACATGGCGTCGCTTTCGAGGGCGAACAGGTCCCCGTAGGCCGAGAGCTCGGCGAGCGCGGGCTTGCGTCGAGACTTGCGCTTGCCAGGCTTGGCGTCGGCGGGGGCCGGCGGGGTCGGTGCGGCCTCGACGGCGACCCGTGGGATCGGTGCGGCCTCCGGTCCCACTGCCACGGCCTCGACGACCCCTGGCCCGGGACCCGGGGCCCAGGCGTGGTGGTAGCGCAGGTCGATCGGGACCTCGAGCCGGGGGACCTCGACGGCGAACATCGCCCGCACCAGGGCCGAGTCGTCGGGCGCGTCGGGGTCGCCCTTGACCTCGAGCGCGTTGACCGGAGTCTCGTGGCGGATCAACAGGACCAGGCCAGCGAGCAGGCCGGCGCCGAGCAGGAGCTGCTGACCAAGCTCGCGGAGGTTGATGAGCGTCGAGAGCGGCAGGCGCGGGTAGCTCTCGCGGCGCAGCTCGAGGGTGATCTCCGGGTGGTCCACCAGGGTGAACGTCGCGCGGTCGCCGGGGGCCAGCGTCAGCTCACGACCCGGCATCTCGCTGCCCTGCGCTGCGCCGCTCTCGGCCACGTGGTGGATCCCGTGGTGGATCCCGCGGTGGATCCCGCGGTGGACAGCGCCGGTCAGGCCGGGGAGGCAGTACAGGCGGTCTGCGCTCGCCAGGGTGCTGGAGTCGCCGAGGCCCGGGACCACGAGGGCGCACGCGGGATCCTCGCCGATACGCAGGAGAGCCGGGTCCCGGACGCTGTGCTCGACCACCGGCCGGCCGCGAAAACGCAGGCTGACGGCCCACCCAGGGGTCTTTTCGGTGGTGTCCGGCCGCTCGGACTCCGGGGGCGGTGGGGACGCACGCATGGGGCGGCTCCAAGGTAACGTGGGGAGGAGAGATTCACCAGGGGGCACGCGGGGCCGGGGCGTGGTAAAACGCCCCGCCGTGTTCGAGACCATTTCGAAGGGATTCCGTGCTGCGCGCGAGCGCTTGACTGGCAAGGGCGAGCTCACCGAGGACGTGGTCAACGCCGCGCTCAAGGATGTGCGCCTGAGCCTGCTAGAGGCCGACGTCGAGTTCGGCGTGGTGAAGCGCTTTCTTCAGAACGTGAAGGAGAAGGCGCTCGGCGAGAAGGTGCAGCTGGTCGCCAAGAAGAAGGACGAGACGATCCGGGTCCGCGCCGAGGACCACTTCGTCAAGATCTGCCACGACGAGCTCATCGCGCTGATGGGTCCGGTCGACACCTCGCTGTCGCGCGCGCGCAAGGGCGTGACGGGCATCATGATGGTGGGCCTGCAAGGGTCGGGCAAGACGACGACGACCGGCAAGCTGGCGCGCAAGCTGCAAAAGGCCGGCTACAAGGTGATGCTGGTCGCGGCGGACGTGTATCGCCCGGCGGCGGTACATCAGCTAAAGGTGCTCGGCGAGAAGCTCGGCGTGCCCGTGTTCTCGATCGACGGGGCCAACCCGGTCGAGATCTGCGCCGACGCGACCGACACGGCCGCGGCGGAGAGCTACGACTTCGTCATCTACGACACGGCCGGTCGCCTGACGATCGACCAGGTGTTGATGCAGGAGCTCGAGGACATCAAGACGCGGGTGCAGCCGTCGAACATCTTCCTGGTGATCGACGCGATGATCGGCCAGGACGCGGTCACGACCGCGAAGACCTTCGACGAGCGGCTCGATGTCACCGGCGTGATCCTGACCAAGCTCGATGGCGACGCCCGCGGCGGCGCGGCGCTCTCGGTCAAGGCGGTCACTGGCAAGCCGATCAAGTTCCTCGGCATCGGCGAGCAGCTCGACAAGCTCGACGAGTTCCGTCCAGAGGGCCTCGCCAGCCGGATCCTCGGGATGGGCGACCTCGTCGGCCTGATGAACGACTTCCAGGAGGTCGTCGACGAGGAGACGGCGGCCAAGGACGCGGAGAAGATGCTCTCGGGCAACTTCTCGATGGACGACTTCCTGACCCAGATCAAGACGATCCAGAGCATGGGCAGCCTCAAGGACATCATGGAGAAGATGCCCCTGGCGAGCATGTTCGGCGTCGACATCCCGCCGGAGGCCCTGCAGCAGGCCACCGACGACAAGGAGCTCGGCAAGGTCGAGGCGATGATCCGCTCGATGACCAGGGAGGAGCGGCAAAACCCCGAGGTGTTTTTTGATAAGGAGCCGAAGCAGTCGGCGGCGTCGAAGCTCAGCCGTCGCAAGCGGCGTGACCCGGCCGCCGGCCCGCCCGATCCGAATGACATGAAGCCCGAGGACTTCGTGCAGAGCCGCATCACCCGCGTGGCCAAGGGCTGCGCGCGCTCCGAGGAGGAGGTCCGCGGCCTCATCGCCCGCTTCATCAGCATGCGCGACATGTTCGGCATGATGGGCAACATGTTCGGCGGCCTCATCCCCGGCATGCCCGGCGGCAACCAGAAGAAGGGTGGCCTCGGCGGCATGCTCGACAAGATCCCCGGCATGGGTAGCCTCAAGCAGATGAACGCGCTGCGCAAGCTGGCCCAAAACCCGGAGGCGCTGAGCCAGATGTTCGGCGGCGGCGGGATGCCCGGCATGGGCGGGATGCCCGGCATGGGCGGGCTCCCGGGTATGGGCGGGCTCCCCGGCATGGGCGGGCTCCCCGGTATGGGCGGGCTCCCGGGCATGCCACAGCTCGGCGGCAACGGCATGGGCGGGCACTCGGGCGCGCCGGCCAAGAACATCGACTACAAGGCGATCGCCGCGAAGCGCAAGGCCGAGAAGCTCGCGCGCAAGAAGAACCGTCGCAAGTAAGGTCGGGCTATGCTCGAGTGGACGAGTGGCGACCTCCTCGCGGCCGAGGTCGCCGTCGAAGATCGAGGACATCGAGTCCGGCCTGGGTGCGGTGCCTGGTGTTCGCGCCCGACGACTCGCAGGCATGGCGGTGAGCCGAGCCGCGCCCGTCAGCGCGATGCGTGAGGCTTGCGGCGCGTGCGGAGGCCGAGCAGGCCGAGCACGGCGAGCAGCGTCGCGGGGCCGCGGTCGCCGGACGAGGTGCAGCCGCAGCCACCCTCGTCGGCGTCGTTCGCCGTCGTGCCTGACGAGCTCTCGCCGCCGGAGCCCGTGCCGGTCGCCGAAGTGGTCGGCTCACCGCTGGTCCCGGTCGTGCCGGGCCCGGTCGCGCCGGTGACATTCCCGGTGCTCTCGTCCGCGGTCGTCTGCGGGGTGGCGGTGTCGTCTTGCGAGGTGGTCGTCACGTCGGTCGACGTGCTCGTCGTGTTGTCGCCGCTGGACTCGTCGCTGCCGGTCGTCCCGGCCTGGCCGCCCTCGACGGCGATATTGGCGCAATGATGGTAGTAGCAACCGCCGGGATTGTTGAGCCCGTGGTTGGACATGAACTGGATGACCTGCAGCGTGCAGTTGTCGCAGCTTACGTCTGCGGGCAGGGTGACGTCGATCGTCTGCGAGCCGTTGAAAGGTTCGGTGTGCAGGAACACGCCGTCGGCGAGCACGGGGAACACGGGCGGGTCCTGGATCGGCGCGGTGCCGCAATCCGTGTTGTTCGGGGTGACCGGCGGCTCGTCGGGCAGCTCGCTGATGTCGTTCATCGCCAGCGCGATGCGATAGTGGCCGGGGTGAAAGATCGTCTCGTCGATCGTGATCGTGACGACGTCGCCGGCCTTATAAGAAGTCACCATGCCCGTGGCGACCGCGCTGCCGTCGTCGCCGCACGGGGGCGCCTTCTGCGGGTCGCCCAGCGGACCCTGCTCGGACACGGCGGCGGGCGACTGCAAGATGAAGTGCGCCCGTGCAGCGGTGGACCCCAGCGATGCGAGGCCGAGCACTGCGATCCCGAGGACATGACACGACGCGCGGCGAGTGAGCATCGGTGGATGCTACACGAGCCCCGCCGATGCGGCGAGGCGTGATCAGTTGAGCTTGCGCTCGCCGCCGGTCAGGGCGTCGGCGTCGAGGGCGTCGGCGTCGAGGGCGTCGAGGGCGTCGACGTCGTCCGGGCCGAGCGGGCGGGTGATGCGGTAGGCCTCGCTGAGCCAGTTACCGAGGTCGATGGTCTTGCAGCGGGGCGAGCAGAACGGGCGCGAGGAGAGGTCGTCCGGGGCGTCCTTGATCTCGCGCTTGCAGATCGGGCAGCGGATGTGCACGCCCGCTACATAACGGCTGGGCCCGGCGCACGCAAGTCGTGCGAGCCGGGCGCCAGCGTCGCCGCGCCTCAGATCGAGGGCGTGACGCCCATCTCGGTCAGCAGGTGGTCGGCGTTGTCGACGGCGTCCATGACCCACAGGACGTAGCGGATGTCGACGTGGATCGACCGCGTGATCTTCGGCATGAACACCCAGTCGCTCGCCATCGCCTCGATGTTGCCGTCGAACACGAGGCCGGTCAGCTCGCCGCGCGCGTTGAGGGTCGATGAGCCGGAGTTGCCGCCGGTGATGTCGAGGTCGGCGAGAAAATTCACCGGGACCTCGCCGAGCGTCGGGTCGATGTAGGGCCCGAACTTCTTGGCGGCGACGGCGTCGAGCAGACCCCTGGGCGCGTTGAACGGCTCCTCGCCCGTGTGCTTGGCGACGACCTCGGACAGCTTCGTGAACGGGGTGTACTCGGGCGCGCCGGGCTGCGGGCTGTAGCCGCGGATGGTCCCGTAGGTGATGCGCAGGGTGCTGTTGGCGTCGGGGGCCAGGTTGCCGCCCGAGAACGCCTGCAGGGCCTCGATGTAGCGCGGGCGCAGGGCCGCCATGGCGCCGGCCTGGGCCTCCGCCTTGGCCTTCTGCGCGTCGACCAACGGCTTGACCTTGAGGGCGAGCTTGACGAAGGGGTCGCGGCTGGCCTTGAGGGTCACCGGGGTCGCGCTCTTGAGCAGGGCGACGCGCGCGGCGGCGTCACCGAGCTTGGTGGACTTGTAGAGGGCGTTGAGGGCCCTGTCGATGTCGGCGTCGCTGGTCTTGCCTGGGCCGACGATCGACGCCAGCAGCTCGGGGCGCTCGGCCTCCGGGAGCTTGGCGGCGCGTTGCAGGTACAGCTTGAACACCGCGCGATCCATGTCGGCATCGAAGGAGCTCTGCATGGCCTGGAAGCTCTGCTCGAGGTCCTTGGCGTCGCGCTCCTGGTACCCGAGCTTGCGCTCGGCGTCCGGCTTTTGCCGCTCGTCGGCGAGCTTGACCAGGGTGTCGGCGATCGCAAGCAGCGAGGAGCCGCGCAGGACCTCGTCGTGGGCCATGTCGTGCTCGCGGGTCTTGGCCTTGTCCTGGCTGAGCGCGGCCATCTTGCTCAGCACGTCGCCGTACCTGGCCTTGCGACCGGCGTCGGCGTCGATCCACTTCTGGAGCTCGCCCTCGACGCGGGCCTTGTCGCTGGCGACGCCACCCTTGTTGAGGCCGTCGCGCACGCCCTTGAAGTTGGTGAGGTAGTTGTGCAGGCCACGCAGGCGCGAGGCGCCCTTGATCGCCACCTCGGGGCGGTCCTTGGCGACGGCCTCGAGCACGGCGATGTGCTCCTCGTAGAGGGCGATCTGGCGGTTGTAGTACCAGTCGGCGGCCTGCTGGGCCTCGGCGGCGGTCTTGAGCCGCTGCGTGCGGCCGGGGTACCCGACGACCATCGCGAAGCTGCCGGCGGCGGCCTTGTCGCTGGCGACCTTGAGATGGTGCCTGGGCTTGTAAGGGACGTTGTCGGCGCTAAAGTCCGCGGGCTTGCCGTCCTTGCCGACGTAGGCGCGCAGGAACGAGAAGTCGCCGGTGTGTCGGGGCCAGCGCCAGTTGTCGACCTCGCCGCCGTAGTTGCCGATGCCGGCCGCGGGCGCGTAGACGACGCGGAGGTCACGGATCTCGGCCTGCTCGATCTGGAAGAACTGGGCGCCCTCGAAGAAGCTGGCGACCTGGCATGCGATCTCCGGGCGGCCGTTCTCGCAAGTGTTGACGATCTGCTTGCGACGGTCCTCGATCTGCGTGTAGCGCTGCTTGTCGTCGGTGACGCTCTCGAGGCCGCCGAGCACCTTGTCGGTGACGTCGGTGAAGGCGGTCGTCACCCACACGCGCGCGGTCGGTCCGCCGGAGCGCTCGTCGGCCCGCGTCGCGGCGAGGTAACCGTTCTTGAGCAGGTTCTGCTCCGGCGTGCTGTTGTGCTGGAGATAGCGGGTGACGCAGTGGTGGTTGGTGATGATCAGGCCGTCGGGCGACACGAACGAGGCCGTACACCCGCCGAGGCTGACCACGGCGCCGAGCGGGAAGGCGGTCGGGTCGGTCAGCGCACCGGGGTCGAAGGCGAGGCCGAGCTTCTTGAGGGTCTCGGCGTGTAGCGCCATCTGCCGCGGCATCCACATGCCGCCCGGGTTCTCGAACTTGAAGGTCGTCGTTGCGCCGCCGGCGACGGCGCCCGAGTCACTACCCGCGGGCGGCGCCGAGTCCGACTTGCCGCCGGTACAGGCCAACACGAACAGCGAGGAGAGACCGAGGGAGACTGACAGGCGCGCGCGGAGCATGGCTTCCAGGGGTATCAGATCTGCGCCAGGACCGGGCAAGGCCGCGCCCGTGAGTCGCCGCCCGGGCCCGGCCCGAAACCCGGTCCCCGCGGGCCGGGTCTTGCCCCCTGCCCCGGCTTTCGCCCGTGCTGGCGCGCCAGGGCCGTGAGCAAGGTCCCCGGGGCGTCGCGGCGCCGACGGACACTCGCGCTTCGCCGTGGACGTGTAGGCTACGGGCCCCCGTGCCCAAGCCTCGCACATCGTTGCTGGTCGGCAACCCGACCGCCCAGTCCGGCAACGCCGCGAAGGCGATCGAGGCGGCGATGGCCGGGCTGACAGAGGCGCGGCTGCAGCCGGAGTTCTTCTCGACGCTGCCCGATGGGGCGACGGTGGCGGTGCTGGCCCAGCGGCTCGAGCGCGGCGACATCGCGCGCGTGATCTATCTCGGCGGCGACGGGACCTTCGCGGAGACGGCCAAGGGCATCATATTGGCGAGAGAGCAGTACGGCATCGACGTGCCGATGGGCATGCTACCGATGGGGACGGCCAATGATCAGGGTCGGTCGTTCGGGGTGCGCTCGGGCGTGAGGGCGCTGCCGTACAACATCAAGGTGATCGCGACCGGCATCGAACAGTGGCTCGACGTCGGCAAAGTGGACGCGTTCGACGCGGCCGGCGAGCTGCTGACGAGCGACCTGTGGTTCGACAGCTGGGGCATGGGCCTGTCGGCGCAGATCCTGGCCAAGCGTAACCGTGAGCGCAAGATCGTCGCCCGGATCCCGGTCATCCGGAAGATCTACCGCGACAAGCTCGTGTACATCCGGGCCGGACTATCGAGCTGGCTCAAGAACATGTTCAAGTCGCTGATCGGCCGGGCCCGCTTCGCGGCCGAGGTCCGCATCGACGAGAGCACGATCCGCTACGAGGCGCTCAACGACATCGTCATCAAGGGCACGATGTTGTACGGCGGGGACTGGATCTTCGCGCCGGCCAGCAAGCCCGACGACGGCAAGTTCGAGGTCATCCTGGTCAAGAGCAGCGCCGACTGGGGCGCCGCGGCGATCGGCGCCCACAAGCGCAACCCGGTCACCGGCGACGACCTCGCGGTCCTCGGCCTGTCGCCGCGCGTGATCCCCAGCGGACGGGTGATCGAGATCCGCGTGACCAGGCCGCCGGGCATGATGCCGCTGCCGGCCCAGATCGACGGCGAGGAGTTCTTGCCGGCCGACCACTATCGCATCGAGAACCTCTATCATTATCTACGGATCCTCGTGCCCGAGGACGCCCACTGGGTGTGAAATGTCGATACGTCGCGTCATCCTCGTATGTGCGATCGTCGTCGGCCCTGGCGCGGGCTGCGGCGAGGACCTGCGCAACAGCATCGGCGAGCGCCTGCAGGCCGGCCTGACCCGCACCGACGCGATCGCGGCCAGGGGCGCACCGCTGCCGCCGGAGCTGGTCAGCAACAAGCTCGGCCTGTACGTCGATTGCGTCAACAGCACGCGGGTGCCGCTGTACGCCGGATTTCGTGAGGTCCACGCGGCGTTCGCCGCCGGCAAGAAGGCGCGCCCGGCGTCGATCACCGCGGTGCTCGAGGAGTGGCTGGAGCCGTGCGTCAAGGCCCAGCGCGAGGGCCCGCTGTTGCAGCCGCCATTGCCCGCGCTCGAGGCGACGGCGACGATCTACCTCGCCAGCGCGCGCGAGCTGGCGGCGGCGATCGGGCTGGTCCGCGAGAGCCTGTCCGAACAGCCAGGTAGCCCGGACCTGGACGGCACGGACCCGAAGGTCCGCTTCGACGCGGCGTTCGACCGCTGGGACGCGTCGCGCCAGGCGCTCGACCGCGAGATCGACGTCCACGAGCGCAGCGTCGACCTGGCGGTGCTCGCCGAGGTGGAGGCACGCAGCGGTAAGGGGCTCGAGTGGCACGCGCGCGACATGATGCGCGCGGCCCGGCCGTACGTGCGCTGCCTCGGTGACCACGACGAGATCACGGCGAAGATCTGCGCGGGCCTGTACGAGCCCTTCGACACGGCCTACAAGGCGTTCCAGGCGGTCCACGACGCCGACGCGGCCGCGGCCGCCAGGGTGTTCTGGATGTCGCAGTTCATCGCCAGCCTGACCGAGTACCGCGCGGCGGCGGACATTTTGCTGCGCGCGCTCGCCGGGAACAAGGCGAAGGCGGACGACCTCGGTCTGGTGGTCCGCGAGTACAACGACCTGGTCCGCGACTTCGCGGCGATCAACTTCGCCGCGGCCGCGGCCGGCCCCTGAGAAACAGCCCATGCGCGCGATCGTGTTTCATGCCCACGGCGGCCCCGAGGTGCTCACCGCGGCCGACCTCCCCGACCCCGTCGCCGGGCCCGGTCACGCGGTCGTCCGCGTCCATGCGTGCGCGGTCAATCGCCTGGACCTGTGGGTCCGCGGCGGCCTGCCCGGGCTGCGACTGCCGTTGCCGCACGTGCTCGGCAGCGACATCGCCGGTGTGGTCGAGTCGACCGGGCCCGGCGTCGACGCGGCCTGGCAAGGACGCGAGGTGGTCGTCAATCCCGGGCTGTCCTGCGGGACATGTGCGTCGTGCCTGTCGGGCTGGGACAACCTGTGCCCGCGCTATCGCATCCTCGGCGAGACGGCCCCCGGCGGCTATGCGGAGCGCGTGGTGGTGCCGGCGGCGAATTTGCTGGCGAAGCCGGCGGGGCTCGACATGGTGAGCGCCGCCGCGGCGCCGCTGACGTTCCTGACGGCGTGGCAGATGCTGGTCGTGCGAGCCAGGGTCGCGCCGGGCCAGGTGGTGCTGATCCACGCGGTCGGCAGCGGGGTCGGCGTCGCCGGCCTACAGATCGCACGTCTGCACGGCGCACGCGTGATCGCGCTGGCGAGCAGCGACGCCAAGCTCTCGCAGGCGCGCGCGCTCGGGGCCGAGTTCTGCGTGCGCAGCGACGCCGAGGACTGGGAGGCGCAGGTCCGCGAGCTGGCGCCGGTCGGCAAGCGCGGGGTCGACGTGGTGTTCGAGCACACCGGCATGGCGACCTGGGAGGCGAGCCTGCGCCTGTGCAAGCGTGGCGGTGCGATCGTCACGTGCGGGGCGAGCTCGGGCTTCGCGGCGACGACCGACCTGCGCCAGGTGTTCTTTCGCCAGCTGCAAATCCTCGGCAGCACCATGGGCAGCAAGGCGCACCTGCACACGATCGTCGAGCTGCTCGCGCGCGGGGTGCTTCGGCCGATCGTCGACCGCAGCTTCCCGCTGGCCCAGGCCGCCGAGGCGCACCGCTACCTCGACCGCCGCGAGCAGTTCGGCAAGGTCGTGCTGACGGTGGACGCCGGATGAGCGAGGGGCTCGACGGGGCGCACATGCGCTATCGCCTGCGCCGGATCTGCGAGGCCGCGGGCGCGCTGCAGGTCCCGCTCGACCGCATCGCCAGCATCGACGAGGCGGTCGACGACCTGATCGCGCTCGGCGACGCGGGGCTGGGGCCCGCGGAGGTCCTGCGCCTGACGCCCTACTTCGGCACGCTGTGGCCCGCGGCCCGCGGTCTGGCGCGCTGGATGGCCGAGCACCCGGAGTGGCTCGACGGAAAGGTCGTGCTAGAGCTCGGCTGCGGGCTGGCCCTGCCCGCCCTCGTGGCCGCGAAGCTCGGCGCGCGGGTGATCGCGGTCGACTGTCACCCCGACGTGCCCGCGTTCCTGACCCGCAACGCCGAATTGTCAGCGGTGCATATCGAATACATGCAGGTCGACTGGAGCGCGCCCGCGGAGCTGGCGGCCCTGCACGCGACGCTCGGGCGGGTCGACCTCGTGGTCGGCAGCGACCTGCTCTACGAGGCCGGCCAGGCGGTCAGCCTGCCGGTCGCGCTCGCAGAGCTGTGTCCGGCGGGCACGCGGGTGCTGCTGGCGGACCCGGGCCGTCCGCATCTACAACAGGCCGTCAACGCGCTCGAGGCCCGCGGCTTCGTCGGGCACCTCGAGATCCGCGCGGTGCCCGGGAGCGTCGACGATGCCGTCGGCGGCGACGCCTCGGCGGCCACGCAGGAGGTGTTCCTGCTCGAGTTCGTGCGCCGCGCGTGAGCTGCTCGCCAGCCTCGTGTGAACGCGTCGTTTGTGGCACGGTGGGGCCCGCATGACGCTGGTCTCCATTCGCACCCCGAGCAAGCACAAGGTCGCGGTGTGGAGCACGCTCGCCGACCGGGCCCCGATCCACGCGGTCGTCGGCGAGGTCGATCTGGTGATCACGCGGTACGACGATCAGGTGTCGGTGCTGTACGGCCGCTGCGCGCACCGCCGCGCGTTGATGGTGGACGGCCACGTCGACGGCCAGAACCTGATCTGCGGGGTGCACGGCTGGGACTACCGGCTCGACACGGGCGTCAGCGAGTACAACAACCACGAGGCGCTGCACCGCTTCAAGGCGACGATCGACGGCGACGCCGATGCGGTGTGGATCGACGGCGCCGAGGTCGACGCGTTCACTGCGGAGCACCCGCAGGAGTTCAAGCGCGACCAGTATCTCGGGCTCTACGCGGACATCCACGGCGGGCCCGAGGAGGACCAGGTCGGCCACATCCAGGGGCTCGCGCGCGATGGTCTGACGAAGCTGGGGCACCACGGGGTGGTGTCGGCGATGGGCGTGCCGCGATCCGAGCTGCCGCAGTGGAAGTCGATCCAGATCGTGACCGGGCAGCTCGCGACGCAGCCGCTGCTCGACGATCACCCGGTCGGCACGGAGCTGATCATCGGGCCCGGCGCCGCGAAGCCGCTGCGCCTCGAGATCCCGATCTTCGTCAGCGACATGAGCTTCGGCGCGCTCAGCGAGGAGGCCAAGATCTCGCTGGCCCGCGGCGCCGAGCTGGCCGGCACCGGCATTGCTTCGGGCGAGGGCGGCATGTTGCCGGAGGAGCAGGCGGCGTGCAGCCGCTACTTCTACGAGTACGCGTCGGCGCGCTTCGGGTGGAGCCTCGACAAGGTGGCGCGCGTGCAGGCGTTTCACTTCAAGGGCGGCCAGGGGGCCAAGACGGGCACGGGCGGGCATCTGCCGGGCGCGAAGGTGCAGGGCAAGATCGCCGAGGTCCGCGGGCTGGCGCCGGGCACCGATGCGATCAGTCCGTCGACCTTCGCCGACCTGCACACGCCGAAGGATTATCGCCGCGTCGCCGATCAGGTGCGCGAGGTCGGCGGGGGGATCCCGATCGGGTTCAAGATGTCGGCGCAGCACATCGAGGACGACCTCGACTTCGCGCTGGCGGTCGGCGTCGATTACATCATCCTCGACGGCCGCGGTGGCGGCACCGGGGCCGCGCCCGAGCTGTTCAAGGCCAATATCTCGGTGCCGACGATCCCCGCCCTCGCGC
>JAYUXQ010000271.1:0-1993 GCA_043752905.1 Nannocystis sp.
GAGGAGTTCCTGCCGGGCGACGAGTACACCGTCGGCGTGCTCGGCAACGGGGACCTCGCACGGGTCATCGGCGTGATGCAGGTGGTCCCGCGCGACCCCGCCGGGGACTTCGTCTACTCGCTGGAGGTCAAGCGCGACTACCTCAACCGGGTCGTCTACCGCATGACCGACGAGCTGCTGGCGAGCGGCGCCCTGACCCCGGAGCAGCTCGCCGCGATCCAGCAGCTGGCGGTCGACGCCCACCGCGCATTTTGCTGCCGCGACGTCTCGCGGGTCGACATTCGCTGCGACCGCGACGGTGAGCCCAACTTCATCGAGATCAATCCTCTCCCCGGACTGAATCCGGTGCACAGCGACCTCGTTATCATCGCGAACGGCCACGGCTGGAGTTTCGACCAGCTGATCGGTCGGATCGTCGACGCCGCCTCCGAGCGCTGGGGACAGCGCGCCTCCTCGAGTTAACCGTGCGCGCAGCCCAAGACGAACAGCGACGATGAAGATCGCAATCACCTACAACGCCGACACCCACCTCAAGCCGCACCTCAACGAGGTCGAACGCCTCGGCGAGGACGAGGTCGCCGAGTCCGCCCGCGACGTGTACGCGGCGCTGTCGGCCAGCCACCACTGCGAGCTGTTCCCGGTCGGGGACTGCATCGCCGCGGCCTTGCTGGCGATCCGGGCGTTCGCGCCGGACGTGGTGTTCAACCTGTGCGAGGGCGTGCTCGGGCGCACCCGCTGGGAGGCTCACTTCGTGCTCGCGCTCGACCTGCTCGGCATCCGCTACTGCGGCTGCGACGCGGTGACCATCGCACTCACGCAGGACAAGGGCTTCATTAAACAGTTGTTGCGGCAGATCGGGGCGCCGACGCCCGAGGGCCTCGCGGTCGCGGAGGGCTGTCCCGAGGGACAGGTGTCGGCGCAGATCGAGGCGATGCTGGCGCGCGCGCCGTCGGGTCGCGTCATCGTCAAGCCGATCCGCGAGGACGGCGGGATCGGCGTCGACGCGGCGAGCGTGGTCGCGGACGCGGCCGCGGCGATGGACCGCTGCCGCAGCATCTGGGAGCAGTACCAGCAGCCGGCGCTCGTCGAGGTCTTCCTCGACGGCAAGGAGTACAACCTCGCCCTCTACGCCAGCGAGCAGGGCCTCGTCACCCTGCCGCCCGGCGAGATCCGGTTCGCGCCGGGCCTGCGGGCCGAGGAGCGCGTGGTCGGCTGGAAGGCCAAGTGGGACCTCGGGTCCGTCGAGGACCTCTCGACCGAGAGCCGGACCGCCCGCGACATGGACCCGGCCACCCACGCCGAGATCACGGCGACCTGCCGCCACGTCGCCGCGATGATGGGCATGAGCGGCTACTGCCGCTTCGACCTGCGCCAGGGCCCGGACGGCCGGATCAACATCATCGACATCAACGCCAACCCCGACATCGGGCCCGGTAGCGGCTTTCGCAAGGCGCTCGCCGCCGCCGACATCCGCTTCGAGGATTTCCTGGAAGAGCTGATCGGTGCCCGCCTCCGGGCCCAGCGCGTCCCATGGCGATCCGCAGCGTAAGCGCCGGGGACATCCCGCGGATCCACGCGATCCTCATCGCCACCGGGGTGTTCACCCCGGCGGAGATCGAATGCGCCGACGAGCTCGTCGCCGAGGCCGTCACGCAGCCAAACTCCCTCCCCGATACCAGCGACTACCTCGTGCACGTGGTCGAGGACGACGCCGGCGTGCAGGGCTACGTGTGCTTCGGCGCGACCCCGCTGACCGACGGCACGTATGACCTGTACTGGATCGCCGTCGACCCGACGCAGCACGGCCGTGGCCACGGCCAGAAGCTGGTCGCGTTCGTCGAGTCCTGGCTGCGCGCGCGCGACGGCCGACTGCTGTTGATAGAAACCTCGTCCAGGGCCGACTACGGGGCCACCCAGGCCTTCTACCTGCGCTGCGGATACACCGAGCTGGCGCGCATCCCCGCGTTTTACCGCCCGGGCGACGACAAGATCG
>JAYUXQ010000272.1:0-5096 GCA_043752905.1 Nannocystis sp.
GACCGCACGGACCGTCCATCGCCGGAGCCCACCCGATGAACTTTCGCGGTCTGGGCCGCAGTGGCCTTCGCGGCCGCGGACGCGCCGTGGCGGACGGCGCGATGGTCGACCTGACCCCGCTGATCGACGTCACCTTCCAGCTGCTGATCTTCTTCCTGTTGACGGCGACCTTCAACAACGACGCCGCGTTCAAGGTCAAGCTGCCCAAGGCGACCGCCAACGACCCGGCCACCGAGGTCAAGGCGGTCGTCGTCGAGATCTCCGAGGATGGGCGCTTCGAGATCGACCACAAGGTCGTCGACGAGTCCGAGCTACAGACCCGCCTGTGCATGGCCGCCAAGGAGTCGCAGGCCACCACCGTCAACATCAAGGCTGACCAGAACACCAAGCACGAGAAGGTCGTGCAGGCGATGGACGTCGCCAAGGCGTGCGGCATCGAGAAGCTCGGCATCTTGCATCGTCGATGATCATCCGATGGTGGCAGACCGGCGCGGACCTGCGGTAAAACGGCCACGGAGTCCCCCCCATGTCTGTCACGTTCTATTACACCCCGCAGTCCAACGCCGATCGCGTCCATGGTTCGCTCAAGGCGCTCGGCATCCCGTACGACGAGGTTCGCATCGACCTGCGCGCCGGCGACCAAAAGAAGCCCGCGTTCCTCGCGCTCAACCCCAACGGCAAGGTCCCGACCCTCGTCATCGACGGGACCCCCGTGTTCGAGTCGGTCGCCATCCAGATCGCGCTCGGCGAGCGCTACGGCGTCGAGAAGGGCCTGTGGCCCGCGCTCGGCTCCGGCGAACACCTCACCGCGATCACCTGGCTCGTGTGGGCGCAGGTCAACCTCGCCGCCGCCGTGTTCCGCTACATGCAGAACACCAGCGACTACTTCCCGAAGGACCAGCACAACCCCGAACACGCCGCCGCCGCGCTGACCGAGGTCGAGACCCTCCTCCGCGTGCTCGACGGCCACCTCGCGGGCAAGGACTTCATCACCGGCGCGCGCAAGACCCTCACCGACATCGACGTCAGCGCCGTGCTCGGCTGGGGCCTGATGATGATGAAGCTCGACATGGGCACCTACCCCAACGTCGCCGCCTGGCTCGGCCGCGCCGGCCACGGCCCGACCGCCGCGAGCTGAATTCACTTCAACGCCTCACCCTGTCATTACGCGCGAGCGGGCGTCACGACACCGTCGTGGGCGCCCGCTTGAAGCGGAACCACAGCGTCAGCAGCGACGCCGAGATCAGCACCAGCAGCGCGTAGAGCAGCGGCAGCCACAGCATGCGGACCTGCTGCTCGCCGGGGAAGCTGGACACGAGGATGCCGAGCGCGAGCGGGCTGTTCTGGATCCCCGTCTCGAACGCGACCGCCCGCCGCTGCGGCGACCCGAGCCCGAGCACGCGGGCGCCGAGCCAGCCGAGCCCGAAGCCGAGCAGCCCGAGCCCGCCCGCCGCGACGTACATCGTCCCGGTGGTCGCGCCGAGCAGGCCGAGGTTGTTGTAGATACCGGTGGCGATCAGCAGCACCAGCACGGCGAGCCCCGCGAGCCCGCCGAGGCGCTCGACGACCGCCGCGGCACCGGGCCTGCGCGCGCGCAGGAACATGCCGAGCGCCAGCGGCACCAGCATCACCGCCAGCGTCGACGTGATGTTGCCGTACGGAATTTTCAGGCTCTCCGAGGCGTAGCCGCTGGCGTAGATCCACAGCGTCAGCGGCATCAACGCGACCGCCGCGATCGTCGACAGCGTTGTCATCGACACGCTCAGCGCCACATCGGCGCCGGCGAAATAAGTGAACAGGTTCGAGGTCGTCCCGCCCGGCGTGCACCCGACCACGATCAGCGAGATCGCCAGGTCATCGGGCAGGCTGAGCGCCCTGCACAACCCGAACGCGATCAGCGGCATCCATCCGTATTGCGACAGCAGACCAATGAGCGGGCCACGCGGGCGCCGAAGCACCTCGCGAAAGTCCGCGAGCGTCAGGCTCGCGCCCATGCCGGCCATCAACAGGACCAGCAGGGCTCCCAGCAGGATCGTCTGCAGCGGCGTCAGCATTGCGGGCGAGACTCTACTCCAGCGGCATCGGCAGGCGAAGCGCCGTCGCCACATCGGCGATCCGGATCCTTCGCAGCTCGTCCTCCAGCGCCGAGCGTTGACTGTAAAGCTCCCAGATCCGCTCATGGGCGCGCGCCGCCGTGAATTGCTCGACGCCGAGGTCGAGCGCCCGCGTCAGCCCGCCCTTGCCGAAGAACTGTCCGCCAGCCAGCTCGAGCCCGTCCGGCTGCTCGCGCAGGTTGCCGGCCATGACGCCGAAGCACTCCGCGAGCGTCACCATCAGCTGCGTCCGGCGCCGCTCCTGGGCCTGCTCCTCTTTCACGATCTTCGCGTTGAGGGCCTCCCACGTGCGCATTTTGGCCTTGTACGCGCGCGAGCGCGGGACCCTCGCGGTCTGCTGCGCGTCCACGCCGGGGAACATGCCGGGATGAAACGAGTCGCTGCTCATCATGGAGGCGTTGCTGCCACGCACGTCGAGCAGGAACATCGGCAGCACGACGTCGAGCATGCCCGCGAAGCCGACGTCGCGGGCCGTCACCACCGGCACCACCGCCGCCGCGACGCCGTGGCTCGCCGGGCTGCCCGCGCTCAGGCGACGGATCACGCCCGGGTCGGTCGTCACGACGATCTGCCCCGCCGTCACCGTCGCGTACACCGTGCGATAGCCCGGCATCGCCAGCGTGTGCGCCCCCGTCTTCGCGTCCTTGCCGGCCTTGACCGGCACCCGCGCCACCAGCCTCGCCACCAGCGACTGCGCCGCCGGCACGTCCTTGACCGCCGCCGCGAACGCGAAGCCCAGCTGCTTGCTGTCACCCCTCTGCTCGCCGCGCAGCAGCGCCTCCGAGGCCGTCACCGCGAAGCCACCCGTGCCGACGAGCAACGGCGCCACCTCCGTCTTGAGGTCGACCTTGAGGCTGTCGCGCAGCTCGCTGTAAATTTTCTCGGGCTCATCGCCGTTGGCCCGGACGATCTCCTCGAAGCTGGCGATCGCCGCGGCGACGTCGACACTCCCGCCGAGCTGCAACACCGAGCGCTCCCCCAGCGCCGCCAGCACCGGCGAGGGCATCGATGCGTTGCGCAGCACGGCCCGCAGCGGCGCCGTCTCCGGCATCTTCGCCCGGACCTTGCCCTCGACGCCGCCGCGACTCGCGGTGAATTCGAACACCACCGGCTCGACCGGCGCCAGCCAGCGACGCAGCAGCTCGAACTCTCGCTGTCGCCGCTCGGCATATCGTCGCTCCCACGCGCGCTGCTCGTCGGCTTGCTGGCGCAGCCGGGCCTGCTCCTCCGCCGTCACGCCCGCTTGCACCGCCCGCTCGAGCTCCTGCTCGGCCCAGCTCGGCTCCGCCTCGTTTTGACGGGCCGCGCGCGCGACCTGCTCGGCCTGCACGATCGCCCAGAGATCGACGTATGCCCGCAATGGCCGCGGCGGCTCCGGGCTGGCGGTCGCCCGTTGATACCGCGGTGACGCCGTCAGCCCGCGCGCCGGGTCGATCGTCGCCAGCAGGCGGGCGAAGTCATAGGGCGCCTCGTTGGGTCGATCGGTGTTGACCACGAACAAAAAACCGTCACGCAGCACCAGCGCCGTGTTGCTGTCGGCCTCGTACTTGAGCACCAGCCCGCGATCCTCGATCACGGGCCGCAGGCGCCGCGCCCCGCCGAGCTTGTCGATGAACGCGCGAAACTTGGCCGGGTCCGAGAGCGTGATGAAGCCGACGAAGGTCTCGCTGCGCATGTCGAGCATCGCCGCGCCCATCGCCCCGTCGGGGTCGACGCCGACCTCGCGCCACTGCGCCGGGTCGAGCAGGTTGACGCCCGCGCTCCCGATGACCAGCGCCGACACCTGCTCGTATTCACTGCGATACTTGGTCGTGATCGCCTCGACATCGACGACCGCCAGCAACGCGCCCACCCCCGCGATGCTACCGACCGCCACCGTCGTGTCCGGCAACAGCTGCAACGGCGAGGTCGCCACCGCCACCATCGGGCTCACATCCGTGTGCCGCGCTCGCATCGTCGGCGCCGGCGCCGTCGCCATCACCGGCTCCGGCTTGACCGTCCGTGCCGGTCGACACCCCCCCACCAGCAAGCAAGCCAGGCCCAGGCACCGGGCCAGCCGCCCGTCACGAACCAACCGGCGCGAATCGATGGTGCGAGTGGTACGGGGCGCCATGCGACCTCCGAGGATAGCCCAGCGTCGACGGTCGCGGCACGGCGACGCGACGAATCCCGGTCCGCGCGCAGGCGCTCGCTACTGTCGACATGGGCCCCGGTTGCCAGCCTCAGGCGCACGGACGGATCGGCATGTTCACGGTAAAGCGTGAACCGACGCCCGGGCTGCTCTGCACGGCGATGCGGCCGCCGAGCGCCTCGATGAAGGCGCGAGAGATCGTCAGGCCGAGGCCGGCGCCGTCATGGCGGCGGCGCGGCGACGAGTCGGCCTGATAGAACGCCTCGAACAGCCGGTCGAGCTGCTGCGCCGACATGCCGATGCCGGTGTCGCTGACCACGAACTCGATCTCGGCGCCGACCTCCTGGATCTCGAGCCGGATCTCGCCCTCCGCCGTGAACTTGCATGCATTACCGAGGAGATTGATGAGGATCTGCCGCAGCTTGTCCTCGTCGGTGACCATCTCGACGTCCGGCACCGCCGCGATGAACAGCTGGACGCGATCCCCCGCGAGCGGGCCGACCGTCGCCTGCACGCTCTCGATCACGGCGCGCAGCGAGCATGGCCGGATCGCCAGGTCGAGCTTGCGGGCCTCGATGCGCGATATATCGAGCACGCTGGCGATCAGCGACAGCAGATGTTTGCCCGCCAGCTCGATCCGCCGCAGGTCCGCCGCCGCCTCCGCGTTGCCGGCGACCTCGACGTCCTCGAGCAACATCTCGCTGTAGCCGAGGATCGCGTTGAGCGGCGTGCGCAGCTCGTGGCTCATGTTCGCCACGAACGCGCTCTTGGCCGCGCTCGCCTCCTCCGCCAGCCGCATCGCCTCCTGCAGCTGCGCCGTGCGCTCGCCGAGCTTGTCCGCCAGCCTGCGC
>JAYUXQ010000273.1:0-1986 GCA_043752905.1 Nannocystis sp.
CCAAAGTGCGCTCCACGGGGAATATCAGGGAGCCGCTTCAGCAAGAATCTCAGGCGTGTACGCCACCTCCTCGATGTCTTCGAGGCGCTCCATCCGGGGACAGGCCGCCCCTCCGAGCTTCAGTTCGTCGCTCATGTCGTATCCCCCAGCTTCGAGGGGATGGATGACGGCGAACGGCAGTATCAGGTCTGGGAGCGGGTTCGCCAGCGCTTTGGCCTGCAAGCCAGCGTCGACATCGAATTCGTGTTCACGTACAGCCCGGGCGAATGGGAGGAACTCCTGAGTTCTCATTCGTCGGTGGGATGACAACTCGGGCCGCGGTCACGCGCCTCCACGCAGGCTGCCCGCTATGGCCCCGCGGTCTGCTAAGCGTTGGCGAGTGCAGCCGCGGGACGCTTCGGACCCCGGTCAGTTGGCGGAGCCTGCCTCGGGCTCCCCCTCACCGGCGTCCTTGCGCTTGACCTCCTCCTCGTACGCGACGAGCAACAGCGGGCGCAGTCGGTGCAGGTCCTTCGGGCCGTTCACGAACACGCGACTGCCCTCCTGAAAGGCCTCGACCTCGAAGCCGTGGGCGAGCGGAGCGGCGCGCGCGAGCAGGACCTTGGTCGTGATCGCCTTGCGTCGTTGACTGAAGTAGAGGCGGACGAACGACTTGCGCACCGAGCCGGCGTAAATGTTGAAGTAGCCTGCCGTGTCGCGGAACAGGACCGGCGCCATCGCGGCGAGCGGTGAGTCGGCACAGATCGACTTGACGATCTCGAACGCTTCGAGCTCCTCGGGCGTGGTGACGATGCCGGCAGTGGCTGTCGTCGGCTTTGGGATGATCAGGGTCGGACCCGTGGTCTCATTCTTGGCCGCGGGAGCCGCTGCAACGGCACTGATGAGCGTGGTCGTGGGCTCGGGCTTGTCGGCGACCTGGTCGCGGATCGACCGCGTGGCCATGTCGAGCAGCGAGGTCTGGATCGCGCGCCGGATCGTTGGGACGAACTTCTCCACCAGCCTCGCGGTGAGCTTCTTGCCGGAGACGAGGTCGAGCTCGGACAGGACGAAGCGCGTGAAGCTCTCGGTCGGGTTGCGCAGGATCTCGCCGATGAAGCCCGTGATCTTGTTGATGTAAATAATCTCCTCGACGCGGTCACGGATCGTCGCCGGATCGAAGCGAGCGCGTCCGAACGACTCGAGGACCTCGACGTCGTTGGCCGAGAAGTCGAAGATGTTGAACTGAAAAAATGGCTGCTCACTGAGGATGTTGCGCTCCTCGAGGTCCGTGAAGAACATGTAACGAACACCGTTGGTGACGATGGCGATCGGGACCGAGGGTGTGGCGTTGAAGTAGCGCGCGAGTTGGCCGCCGTGCAGACGCGGGTCGGCATCGACCGACTTGCACTCGATGAAGATCACCGGGTTGCCACCTTTGCGGATCGCGTAGTCCACCTTCTCCATCGGACCCCCGGGCCGCTTCTTGGCGAAGTCGGCGATATATTCCGGCTGCAGCTCGGTGGGGTCGTGGACGTCGTAGCCGAGCACACTCAGGAAGGGCACGACGAGCGCCTGCTTGGTCGACTCCTCGCCGCGAATATGCGGTTGCCGCCGCCGTACCTGCTCGGAGAGGTGCTGTAGCTGCTCGTAAAGGCTGTTCAAATCGTCATCTCCACCACGCCAGCCTACGTCCCGCACGTCGTTCCGGTCAACCTGGCGGAGTAAAGAAGCCATGCCACCGTCGCGTTTGCAAGGGCGACAAGTTTACGCCGTTACCTTTGGGACGCATCCGAGTCTGTCAGTGGTCCTCGAGCGGTGTGACGGCTTCGCCGGGCCGCTTGATCGGCGCGCCCATGCGCAGGGCGCCCATGGAAGCCGTACTCGCGGCGAGCCGCGAGCACGTCCTTCTACTTCACGCCGGCGTTCTTCTTCGCGTCGGCGAGCGCGGCGTTGGCCGTCTTGTCCTTCTTGCGCAGCTCGACCGCGGCCTTGTAGGCCTCGACCGCG
>JAYUXQ010000274.1:0-1986 GCA_043752905.1 Nannocystis sp.
GGCTGAGGCCTGCCCCCCGTGCCGGGCAGCCGCCATGGTATAAAACCCCATGCCCAAGAAGGCCAGCCGTAAGGGCACGCCCAGGAAGCTCAGCACCCCAATCTCGCCAATCTCGGAGCCGCTCTTTCTGGCCCATGTGGAGCTCGAGCGCTTCAAGGCCGCCGCGAAATCCGGGCGTATCGAGTTACGGCCTTTCACGGTCGTCATCGGTCGCAATGGTGCCGGCAAGAGCACGTTGCTCGAGGCTCTCCAGTGGGTCGACCTCGCGCTACGCGAAGATATTCGGGTCGCTTGCGAGCGCTATTACGGCATCCATGATCTCATCAATGTCGGGGGCCCAAAGACCAAACGATCCTTCGAGCTCCACCTACACTGGCAGAAACAACACGCGAAAAAACCGCTCCAATTTTCATACCACCTCCGGGTGGGCGAGCGAAGCGACCGCACCCCGGAGATTACGAACGAGGAGCTTGACGACGCCAGCGGACTGCGTGTCTTGAGCCTCATTCAACAGATCGATCCGAAAGACCCTCGAGAGGGTCGCCTCGTTTCACCATCTCCTGCGGGTCCCGAGGTGGTCTTCGACGACCCGGAACGGCTCGCCCTGGGCTTTACGCCGCGTCTTGGCCGGCCGCAAAAACTTGTTCGTACATCCTCTTCGATGTCCCCTATCCGCGACTTCTGGAGCCGCGCCGTCTTCTTGCGCCTCAGTCCAAACAGACTCGCCCAGACCTCACCCGCCCGGCGAAAAGCGTTCGATCCGATCCTCGATGAGGAAGGCCACCACCTCCCAGCTCTGCTCAATGAGCTCAACGACGCGCAGCGCCGCCAGCTCGTCCAATGGATCCAGGACGTGCTGCAAGACATCACCGGGATAGAAGTGTCGCAACCCCAGAGCGAGCGCGACGAGCAGGTCTTTTACAGTCTGATGGAAGAGATGCCGGCGTCCAGGCGTCGCAAGGGGGGCAAGACGTTTCCGATCCCGGCCTGGATGCTGTCCGAGGGGACACGTCGGATCACCGCCCTGTTTGCGCTCCTCGTTCGCGAGCCTCCTCCCTCTCTGCTTTGTATCGAGGAGATCGAGAATGGCCTCGACCCCTGGACTCTCGTCACGATCCTGCGGCACCTCCAGTCCGCGGCGGCTCGCGGGATACAGGTGATCGTCACGACCCACTCGCCGTGGCTGCTCGACCACGTCGAACTCGACTCTATCCTGCACGTCCAGCGAACCGGCGGCGAGACCCGCTACGAGCGGTTCGGGGACAGACGCTCCGTAAAGGCGCTCCAGGGGCAAGTGCCCGCGGGGGCAATATACATCCACGAAGAACCGGAGGCCTGAGCGTGCCCCTGAGCGTCGCCTTGTTCGTGGAGGGCAGCGGTGGCAATGTGCCGTCGAAGCAGGAGCACGGGGCACTGGCCCGGATCTGGAGTGAGATCCTGCCCACTGCGCTCGGCTGCACCAGCCGTCCGCGGATCGTGCCGATGAGCAAGCGCAGTCTGGTGGCGCTCGACCGCAGTAAACCTCCGCTCACGGGCACGTTACCGCTCGATCTACTGATGATGCGGGAGCTGGCGAAGCAGCCATTCGACGCCGCTATCGTCGCCTGGGACCTTCAACCTCCATGGGATCCTCACGCAGTCCGCTGTCGCTGGCGTGAGACGCTCGACCTCTACCGACTCCTCGGAGGCAGCCCGTCGCTCCCAGAGCCGTGGCGCTCGCGCTCCCAGGCCCGCTACGAGGCGTTGACGGCCCGAATCGTCCCGGCCGCACGGGCGCGTCCGCATCAGCTCAAGCCCGGTGAGATAGGCGTCCTTTGCATGGAGCCCATGTTCGAGGCCTTATTGGTCGACGAACCCGGGATCCGCGCTGCGCTCGGCCTCAAGCGCTCGCCTGCCGACTGGCCAAACCTGAAGCGTAAGAATGTGCGAGACTCAAAGTCTCACCGCCTCACGGCCCGCTGCCGGTCGCGCCGAGCCGCCGCCGCA
>JAYUXQ010000275.1:0-12321 GCA_043752905.1 Nannocystis sp.
GACGGCGCGGGCGTGCCGGCCATCGACGCGCTCACGAAGGTGGCGTCCTCGTTGCCGGAGCGATCCATCGGTTTTCCGCACGCGGCGAGGACGACGAGGGAGAGGGCTGCCCGCTGAAACGTTCGATCGAGGTGGTGCATCGCGTGAGGTCCTGGCATCGCGACCCGAGGATACCCGAGCCGCGTCCCTGCGTCCGACCGAACCGGCGTCCTTATTTCCACAGCGCACAGCTTCAGAAATAACGATGTTGTCGATCGCCCCCAAACGCGGCTTTGGGCTGGCGCGGGTCGCGGACCGCGGCGCATCATCGTTCCAGAATGCCGATCTCCCCGCCGAGCGCCGCCGGACCGGACTGCCCCTGGCACGGCGCGGCGTCGAGTCGAGCACGCTGCGACGCTTCGCCCCGGCGGTGCTGCTGGTCGGCGTCGGCTCGTTCGTCTTTCACGCGAGCAACACCCACGTCACCCAGCTGTTCGACTTTTTCGGCATGTACCTGTTCTGCGGCATGCTCCTCGGCATCAATGCCGCCAGGATCGGGTGGATCGCGCCGTCGCGGGTGACCCCGGCGGTGCTCGCCGGTGCGCTCGGCTTGACCGCGTTCACGGGGATCGTCGTGCGCTGGCAGGCGTCGATCCAGCTGATCGTGCTCGCGCTGATCCTCGCGATCATCGTCAGCGAATGGCGGTGCCACCGGCGCGCGCAGCCGCGGCCGCAGGTGCGCTGGTTCATCACCGCGGTGACGCTCCTCGGGGTCGCGCTGGTGTGCTCGCTGCTCGACGCGACCCGCCGCTGGTGCGTGCCCGAGGACCACATATTCCAGGGGCACGCCGCCTGGCACGTGCTCTCGGCCGCGAGCCTGCTGTCGGCGTTCATCCACTACCGCCAGTTCGACCGCGCGCTGGCGAGATGAAACCCGGTGTGCGATGCTGCCGCGATGTCGCCGTTGCAGCAGCTCGCGCTGGTCGCAGGGATGTGGGTCGCGTTGCACGTGCTGGTCGCAGGCTCGCCGGTGCGTCGCGTGATCGCGGGGAAGATCGGGGAGGGCGGGTTCGCGGGGCTGTTCTCGCTGCTCTCGCTCGCCGGACTGGTGGCGCTGGTATGGAGCTATCGCATCGCAGCCGGCGCCGGGGTCAACGAGGACGCATGGCTGGTGCCGCGGCCGCTGCTGTGGGCGCCGCTGCTGATCATGCCGGTCGCGCTGCTGCTGTTCGTCGGGTCGGTGACGGTGGCGAACCCGACCTCCGTCGGCGCCGAGAAGTTGTTGCAGCGCGCCGAGCCTGCGGTCGGGATCCTGCGGATCACCCGTCATCCCATGCTGTGGGCGTTCGCCCTGTGGGGCCTCGCGCACGCGCTCGCCAACGGTGATGTCGCCTCGCTGCTACTGTTCACCGCGATCTTCGTGCCGGCCCTGCTCGGCATGCGCAGCATCGACCGCAAGCGGGCCCGGCGTGACCCCGACAACTGGGCCCGCTTCGCGGCGGTGACGTCGATCGTGCCCTTCGCTGCGATAGCCGCCGGACGTAATCATGTCGCGTGGCGCGAGATCGGCGTGTGGCGGGTCGCGCTGGCGCTCGGGGTCTACGCGGCGCTGCTGCACTTCCATCACGCGCTCATCGGGGTGTCGGCGTTGCCATGGTAGACGAGGACGACATCGAGAAGCGGGCCGCGCAGGCCTACGGCGAGGGGGAGCGGCTGTTCACCGCCGGTCAGCCCGAGACGCGCGTCGAGGTCTGCACGCTGCTCGGCATGCCCGGGCTGTGATTATTTTGCCGATGCACGCTTACCGGTCCCCTCGATGGCGGACCGCTTGCGCAGCTGGACGGCGGGCGGCGGCGGCAGAGCCTCGCTGACGAAGCGGCTCGGGTCCGATGGGGGCGCGTGCAGCAGCACCTGCTGCGCCGCGCGGGTCAGGCCGACGTAGAAGATCCGCCGCTCCTGCTCGTCCCACGGGCTCTGTGGCACGCCCTCCGGGTGCTCGCGCGAGCCGGGCACGACGCCGCGCTGCACCGAGGGACATGCACCCTCGACCAGCCCCGGCAGCACCACGCACGGCCACTCCATGCCCTTGGCCTTGTGGATCGTCGAGGCCCACACGCAGCGCTCGGCGGGCTCGCCTTGCTGCATGTCGAGCTCCGCGAGCGCCGTCGCGGCGTCGGTCGGCGCGACCTCGAGTCCACGCAGCAGCGAATGCACGCCGTCGAACGCGGCGATCGCCAGCTCCTGCTGCGGCACCGAGCGGATGCGGGCCCGCAGCTGCGCCGCGACGTCGACCTCGGCGCTCAGGAGATCGAGCGCATCACCGGCGCTGTCGCAGCGGGCCATGCGGGCGAGCAGCCCCCCGAGCGCGACCATCGACTCGATGCCGCCGCTGTTCTGCCCGAGCCTCGCCGCCAGCTTCGTGTCGCGCAGCGTGGCGACGAGCCCCTTGCTGCCGCGCTGTTGCAGCTGCGCCGTGAAGGCCTGCTTCTGGATGAAGCGGTCCGGGGCGAACACCACCAGCCACGCCTCCTCGAGCCCGACCGGCGCAGCGCTGGTGGCGAGTCGCAGGTACGCGAGCGCGAGCTCCGGGCCGCGGCCTCTTCGTAACAGGTCGAGGTCCTCGGTGCGCACCGGCACGCCGACGGCCGCCAGCGCCGCGAGGGCGCCGACGCCCTGACCGCGCCCGCGATACAGCACCGCGATGTCCTGCGCGCTTCTCCCGGCGTCGAGCAGCCCCTGCACGGCCGCGGCGACGTCGTCGATCTTCGTGACCTCGCCCGGCGTCGCGCCGCCGCCGACGCTCGCCAGGGCCTGCCGCTGCGTGTTGTTTCGGATCACCGAATTCGCGGCGGCGGCGATCGTCGGGCCGAAGCGAAAGCTGCGCGACAGCGGATATACGCGCGTCGGCAGCCCCGGGAAGCTCTCCGCGAACTCGCGGAAGAACCGGGGATGCGCGCCGCACCACTCGTTGATGCCCTGATCCTCGTCACCGACCGCCAGGATCGAGGTGCCCGGATGCACGATGCCCTGACACAGCGTGACGCGCCCGGGGTTCACGTCCTGGAACTCGTCGATCAACAAATGATCGACCTCGCCGAGCAGCCGCGGATATCGGCGCGCCACCGCGGCCGCCGTGTACACCAGATCCTCGAACGCGACGCGCAGCACCCCGCCGGCGCAGCGCAGCGCCTCCACCTCGTGGTACGCCCGCAGCAGCGCCGGGCGCTCGGGGCAGGCCGCGCGCGTCGGCGGGATCAGCTGCGCCTTCCAGAACGCGACCGCGTCGGCGATCTCCTCGGGGCCCTCGAGCGCCTCGCGGACGGTCAGGCTGGCGCGAAACACCTCGCGTGCCCACGCGGTGGTGCCGTCGGGTACGAACTCCAGCGGCCCGCTCAGGAGCCCGCGGCGATCGGCGATGCGCAGCAGTTCGTGGCCCATCGCGTCGAAGGTCGTCACCCGCACGCCGCTGATCTCGGCGTCTTGCAAGCGCTGCTCGAAGCTCCGCTGGATCGACTTGTTGAACATCACGACGCGGATCCGTCCCGGCGCCGTGCCCTCTTCACACAGGCGCAGCACGCGGCCGACGAGCGTCGTCGTCTTGCCCGAGCCGGGGACAGCGCGTACGACCGCGTGCGACCCCGCAGGATGCTCGAGGATGGCGCGCTGCTCGGGCGTGTAGCGCATGGCCGCGCAGTATGGAGCGGATGCGAGCCCGCGCGCCAGCGCCCGCGCACCGCCGGCCTGGCGCGCCCGCGTGCGTTGAGCAGGCGGACAAAGCCCGCTACCGTCACGGCGCCGCGGGAGACCACCCGGGCAGGGCACAAGGAGGCAGCGATGGGCGGCGGAAGTTACGACGGCGAGGTTGCACGCGGGGAGCGCTCGACCCACCGGGACGTGTTCACGTATCAGGGCTTCGCGGGTGCACCGTCGCCGATGGCGCAGCGCACCGTGCATCCGGACCTCAACCCGCACGGGGCCGTCCGCGAGTGCATGAACCTGACGCCGATCGTCGTGGCGATGGACGTCACGCGCTCGCGTGGTGACGACTCGCGGGTCATCTATGCCAAGCTGCCGATGTTCATCGGCCAGATCGACCTGCGCGGCTACGTGCCGGGTCCGGCGATCAGCTTCGCGGCGATCGGCGACGCGACCTCCGGCGATCGTGCGCCCTTGCAAGTCGGTCAGTTCGAGGCCGACAACCGCCTCGACGCCGTGCTCGGCAAGATCTGGCTCGAGGAGGGCGGCGGCGGCTCGGGCCAGGAGTCCTACGAGCTGGCGGCCTACTACTACGCCCGCCACACGAAGCTCGCGGCGCACGAGCGCGGCGACAGGGGCTACTTCTTCTTCCTCGGCGACGAGGGTTTCTATCCGAAGGTCAGCGCCGCGCAGGTCCGGCGGATCCTCGGTCAGGAGCCGCCGCAGGGCGTCGAGTACGGCGATCACGGCCAGCCCTTCCCGTGCGACGAGGAGGTCGACTCCGCGAAGATCTTCGCCGAGCTGCAGGAGAAGTTTCACACCTTTTTGATCTTCCCCCAGAAGTCGCTGGCCGAGCGGCGCCGCGACATCGACGCGGAGATCAAGCAACGCGTCGAGGCCGCGGGCGGGCGCTACGAGGGCGTCGACATCCGGGCCTCGCTGGTCTGGAACAATCGCAACGACCTCGACCTCCACGTCATCGCCCCCTCGGGCGAGCACATCTTCTACGCCCACAAGCGGTCGGCCTGCGGTGGCTGGCTCGACGTCGACATGAACGTGCGCGGCGAGACGACCAAGCCGGTGGAGAACGTGCAATGGACCCGCGGTGGCGCGCCTGGGGGCCGCTACCGGGTGTTCTTGCACAACTACCGGTTCCACGGGCAGGCCGGACCGACGCCGTATCGCGTCGAGGTCGAGATCAACGGCAAGATCCAACACTTCGAGGGCACGATCGGCGACAAGGGTGAGACCGGCCTCGCCAGCGAGACCACGATCCTCGAGTTCGACTACGACCCGAACCAGCGCCAGCTCGAGGACCCGGGTGTGCTGACCACCGGGCCTTACGCCAACTATGCCGACGACGTCATCCTGCGCCAGTGGCAGTCGGTGCTGCCGGCCCACAACATCCTCAAGATCGAGGACCCGCGGGCGATCGTCGACGTCATGCTCGGCGTGATGGCGATCGTCGGCGGCGGCGCGGACCTCGACACCTTCCTCGCCGATACCGGCCAGGATCAGCTCGACCTGCGCAGGGACCAGGCGATCCACACCCTCGGACCCCTGGCCGCCGCGACGCGCATGAGCCAGGCGCAGGTCGTGGGGGACATGCATACCGGCGACGAGCGTCCGACCGCACGCCTGCCGCGGCTGTGATCATGCACGACCCATGGGCGCGCGGACTTGCGTGGGGCGACGCGCCGATCGTCGTCACCGGGCTCGGCTTCGGCGACGAGGGCAAGGGCGCGACCGTCGACGCGCTGGTCCGCCGCCTCGGGATCGCGCTGGTCGTCCGCCATAACGGCGGCCCGCAGGCAGCCCACCACGTCGTCCGTGACGACGGCGTCGTGCACTGCTTCGCGCAGTTCGGCAGCGGCACCCTCGTGCCCGGTGTACGCACCCACCTCGGTCGCGACATGTTGATCGAGCCGCTCGCGCTCGGACGCGAGGCCGCGGCGCTCGAGCGGATCGGCGTCGCGGCGCCGCTGCAGCGCGTCACCATCGACCTCGCCTGCGCTGTCGTCACGCCGTTTCACCGGCTGATCGGACGCATGGAGGAGCTGGCCCGCGGGACCGGTCGCCACGGCAGCTGCGGCATGGGCGTCGGCGCGGCCTACGTCGACGCCATGAACCCCCGCGTGCCGACGCTGCGCTTCGCCGAACTTCGCGGGCCGACCGCGGCGCTGCGCAGCAAGCTCCGGCTGATCCAGATGATCAAGCTCGATCGCGCGGAGAAGTTGGTCGAGCTGCGACCCGACGATCCCGGGCTGATGCTCGGGTTCGCGGAGCTCGGCCGGCCCGATCTCGTCGAGGACGTGATCGAGGCCTACGCGCCGGTCGTCGGCGCGGTCGCGGTCGACGATGGCGAGGTCCTGCGGGCTGTCCTTCGGGACAGGCCAGGGCGCGTGCTCTTCGAGGGCGCGCAGGGCGTGCTGCTCGACGCGCAGCGCGGCTTTTGGCCATATGTCACGCCGTCGCGCACCGACGCCTCGTCCGCCGAGGCGTCGGTGGCCGAGGCCGGCTGCTCGCCGCCGCTGCGCCTGGGGGTCCTGCGGGCCTACGCGACGCGGCACGGGCCGGGACCGTTTGTCAGCGAGCTGGCAGGGATGGCAGAGCGCTTGCCAGAACGGCACAACGTCGAGCGACGCTGGCAAGGCCCGATGCGGGTCGGCGCCTTCGACCTCGTCGCGGCCCGCCATGCGATCGACCTGTGTTCGGGCGATCGCCTGGGGGTCGATGGCCTCGTACTCACCAGCCTCGACCGCCTCGCCGGCCTCGGCCCGGTCCCCGTGTGCACCGCGTATCGGGCGCAGGATGGGACCGTCCGCGAGCGCCTGGAGCTCCCGCCGGACGACCGCGAGGCCCAGGCCGAACGCAGCGCGGCGTTGATGCGCAGCGAGCCAATATTAAAGGAGCACGCTGGCTGGGACGCGCCTGGGCTGCCCACGATGAACCGCTACGCGCGTTCGCTCGCCGACGCGCTCGGGCTCCCGCTGGCCGGACTCGCCACCGGCGAGACGGCGGCCGACCGCACGTGGGCCCCGTCGACCGGGTCGCGCACATCTTGAAGCGAAGTCACGTGCATCGGCCGGCGCGCGTGCAACACTGCGCCGGGCCTCCTCTCACCGATCCGGGGACGTGAACAGCTCGTCGCGTCCGGGCGTCTTCTGCCGTCAGTCTATGCGCAGCCATCGACCCAGTCTCCTCACCCTCGCCGCCCTCACCGCCTTCACCGCCT
This sequence comes from Nannocystis sp., assembly GCA_043752905.1. Classification (GTDB taxonomy): domain Bacteria; phylum Myxococcota_A; class Polyangia; order Nannocystales; family Nannocystaceae; genus Nannocystis. Next base: position 6,911 of record JAYUXQ010000275.1, read on the forward strand.
TCATCATCACGGGCGTGCTGAGCAACGCAGGATGCACGTACTACACCGTCTATTCGCAGCCGCGCGGCGTCGTCAAGACGGCCGCGGTGGGCACGACGATCGGGACGAGCACCGGCAACTGCTGCCAGTGCACCACCTGCGGCACGGTGACCAACGGCCTGGTCGGCTACGAGACCTTCGATAGCCAGCGGCTGGAGCTCGTGCAGTACGTGCACACCTTCCCGCAGGGGATCGACTCGTATCCACTGATCGCGTGGGGCGGGCGCGACTACTACAACATCGAGGGCAGCCTGGTGTTCTACAGCCAGGATTACGGCGCCTGGGTCTACTACTGGACCCCGCCGACGCCGCTCATCTACGTGTGGAACGATCGCTACCCGGCCCGGCAGTACGTCTGGGGCGATGGTTGCTACGGCCAGAGCTGGTACTGGGGCGGCGTGCGGGACGACGGCTTCCACGGCTACGCCGACGTCGGCTATCGCCCGGCCTTCCCACCCGTGCCTCCGGGTGGCAGCCGGCCCAACATGCCCGGCTACGTGCCCGTGCCCGGCGGCCAGAACCCTGGCCGTCCCGGCATGCCGGGCTACCCCGGCGGCGGCAACCCGGGCCGGCCCGGGAACCCCGGCGGCGGCGGCGATCCTGGCCGTCCTGGCAACCCCGGTGGTGGTGGTGGTGGCGGCGATCCGGGTCGCCCCGATCAGCCCGGCTCGCAGCCCGAGCCGCCGACCCGCGTGCCGCGTCCGATCCCGCTGCCCCCGACCCGGATCCCGCGTCCCGAGCCCGAGCGCCCGCTGCCGATGCCGTTCCCGCGGCCACGCCCGACCGACCGGCCCGACCCCGACCCCGAGCGGCCGACCCCGATCCCCAGCCCGCGGCCCCCGCGTCCCGACGGCAGCGACCGGCCCGAGCCCGATCGTCCGATTCCGCTGCCGCGTCCGCGGCCCGGCGGCAGCGACCGGCCCGAGCCCGAGCGTCCGACCCCGCGCCCCCGCCCGGACGGCAGCGATCGGCCGACGCCCGAGCGCCCGCGTCCGGACGGCAGCGATCGCCCGACGCCGCAGCCGCGTCCGGACGGCAGTGATCGCCCGACGCCGGAGCGCCCGCGTCCGGACGGCAGCGATCGCCCGCAGCCGCGCCCGCAGCCGCGTCCGGACGGCAGCGATCGGCCGACGCCCGATCGCCCGCGTCCCTCGGTGCCGACGCCGCGGCCCCAGCCGCAGCCCCGTCCGGAGCAGCCGAGCTCGCGCCCCGAGCCACGTCCGCAGCCGCAGCCGCGGCCGACCCCACCCTCCTCGCAGCCGCCTCGGCCGACCCCGCCGAGCCAGCCCGCCTCGCGGCCGTCCCCGCAGCCGCCTCGGCCGACGCCCGCACCTCGTCCGTCGCCCACGCGCGGCGGGCGCAACCCCTGATCACAAACCCCGATGAGCCCCGAGGGCGACGCGCCGACCCGCGTGTCGCCCTCTCTTTTGATCCTCCTTGTCACGCGTCGTCACTGCGACGATGAAGAGGTATGGACATCGCCGACTTTCGCCTCGACGGCGACAAGAACATCAAACTCGAGCGCTGGCGTCCCGACGACGCCACCGCCGTCGCTCGTGACACCGCCGAGGCGGCGATGCCCGAGCTGCAGCGGCGCATGCTCGACCTCCAGGAGCGCCTCTACGCCGGCCGCCAGCACGGCCTGATGATCGTCCTGCAGGGTCGCGACGCGTCGGGCAAGGATGGCACGATCAAGCACGTGATCGGCGGCTTCAACCCGCTCGGTACCCGCGTACACGCGTTCAAGGCGCCCAACGAGCTCGAGCGGGCCCACGACTTCCTGTGGCGGATCCATCACAACGTGCCCGAGGCCGGCCACGTGGCGATCTTCAACCGATCGCACTACGAGGACATCCTGGTCCCCGCGGTCAAGGGTGGCATCGACAGCGAGCTGCTGGAGCGCCGCCACGAGCACATCCGCAACTTCGAGGCGAACCTGGTCGACGCCGGTGTCATGATCATCAAGTGCTTCCTGCACATCAGCCGCGACGAGCAGCGCGAGCGCCTGCAGGCGCGCCTCGACAACGCCGAGAAGCGCTGGAAGTTCGACCCCGCCGACCTCAAGGCTCGCGCCGACTGGGACCTCTACGGCGCCGCCTACGAGGGCATCTTTCGCCACACGTCCACGAAGCAGGCGCCGTGGTACATCATCCCGGCCGACCGCAAGTGGTTTCGCAACTATCTTGTCGCCAACATCGTCGTCGAGACCCTCGACGCGATGAAGCTCAAGTATCCGCCGCCGCCCGAGGGCCTCGACCACCTCAAGATCGAGTGAGCTGTCTTTAAAGACAGGCGGGTCGGGTCGCCACCGGCGCGTCGGGGGCCTGCACCGCGGCCTCGCCGAACATCACCGTCGTCAACGCCCGGCTGTCCTCGGGCCCGCCGACGCGGTCGATCGCCTCGACGAAGAATTGCTGGCCGTCCTGCCGGACGTGCAACGGCACGTAGCGGACCCCGTGCACGAAGGCCTTGCCGCCGGGCGGCCGCGTGAGCCCGAGGTACAGCAGCATCGTCGATCGCCTGGGCAGCTCCGGCTGGTGACTGGCGAAGTTACCGAGCGAGTAGATCACGAAGGTCTCGCGGCCACCGGCCCCGGGCAGCACCTCCCACGGCTGGAGCACGTGCGGGTGACTGCCGAGGATCGCCGTCGCACCGGCCTCGGCGAGCCGCCTCGCCAGGGCTCGCTGGGTCCGGTCCGGCGCGGGCTGGTACTCCTTCCCCCAGTGCGGCGTGACGATCACGGCGTCGATCGCCGGGTCCGCGGCGAGCTGCTGCACCAGCTTGACGAGCACGTCGGGCTCGCCGCACGACAGCACCTGCGACTCGGCATCGGTGATCCCGTTGGTGTGGTGGGCGCAGGCCAGCCACGCGATCGTGACGCCGCGGGTCGTGGTGAGCGCGTGCCACGGGGTCTGCTGGCCGCGCGGGCGCGTGCCGGTGTGGGCGATCTTCACCGCGTCGAGCGCGGCGATCGTCGCGTCGACGCCGGGCGCCTCGCGGTCGAGCGCGTGGTTGTTGGCCGTCGAGACGACGTCGACGCCGGTGGTGACGAGGTCGTCGAGCAGGGACGGGTGATAGTTGAAGCGCGGGTACGAGGAGTAGATGACGCCGTCGAACTTGCGACCCGGGTCGCGGACCCTGGCGCCCTTGCGGTTGTAGCCGGCCGCGGTCGTGCCCTCGAGGTTGGCGTAGCCGACATCCGCGTGGGCGATCAGGTCGCGCACGCCGCCCCAGATCGAGACGAAGTTCTCGGGCTCGGCGTAGGCCTGGATCTGCAATTCGTGATGCAGCAGGAGATCGCCGACCGCCGCGATCGTCAGCGTGTCACCGGGGACACACGCGGCCTTGAAGCGGGGGGTCTTCGCGTCGGGCGGCGGCGCGACCGGGGGCGGGGCGGGCTTGGGCTCGGGGACGGGCTCGGGGACGGGCAGTGGATCGGGGGTGACGGTTGGGACATCGATCGTGGCGAGGACCGGGGCGCTCGCGGGCTCGGCGGGTGTGCTCGCGTGCGCGCGCGAGTCCGCCGTGCCACTGCATGCGATCGTCAGCGAGAGCAGCGAGAGCAGGGCACGGGTCGCCACGCCGCTGACATACACCGCCGCGGCCCGGGCGTCGAAGCCTCCGGTACGCGGCCGTTGCGGGTGTGTCCCGGGCGAAGTGGTGGCGACGGCGGGCCCGGGGGAGTTGTCGTGCATGACGCCCGGTTCGGTACGGTGCGCCCTCGTGTTGCGGGCGGGCGGGGCGCGATGCGGCGCGCCCCGGCAGGACCCGCGCGAGCAAGCCGGCTGGCATCGCACATTGGGCATGGATTTCGCGGTCCAGGCGTTGCCACCGTACACTGGCCAAATCGTGACCCGCGCCCGCCCGACCGCTCGCCTGATGCGCTGGACCCTCCTCGTGGGTCTGGCGCTCGTGGGCTGCGTCGAGGCCGCTGTGAGCCCGCAGGAGGCCGCCGAGGCGGTCGTGGCCGGGCCGACGCTCCCTGCCGAGGACTGTCCGGCCGGAGGTGTCGCGCCGGAGGTGCTACCGCGGACCCGGCCCGAGCATCAGACGCTGTCGTACTGGCTCGAGCGCACGGCCGAGGTCGCGGACCTCGACCGCCCGGTGTTGAGCGCCGCCGAGGTGCAGGCGCTCAACGCCCGGGTCCAGCGCGACCCGGCGCTCGGCTTCGGCGGCCGGGTCGACCTGCGCGCCCCGATCGACGTCGCCGTGCTGGCGAGCGGTCTCCAGGCGCGCCTCGGCTTTTTGCGCGAGCGCTTCACGACCGGCAAGTACGTGCGCCTCGACGGCGCGCCGGTGCCCGCGGACCTCCAGGCCCGTTACGCCGCCGACATCACCCCCGGGGCGCTCGCCCGGGGCCTGCGCGCGCCGATCGTGTCCGCGGGGACAGGTCCGAAGGGACATGCCCCCGGGGACAGCCACCCGGTCGCGCCGGAGCTGCGGGTCGCGCTCGAGATGATCCCGATCTATTGCGGCCCGCAGACGGCCCCGTACTACACGACGAGCCGCGACCCCGAGTTCGACCGCAACATGTGCAGCATGGCCCGCGCCCAGGAGGTCGTGCAGGTCCTTCGGCCGTGGGACGGCGACCTCGTGCTCGCGCGCACCAGCTACGTGGTCGGCTGGATCGACGTCCGCGCCGCGGCCCTGTCCGCGCCGCTGTCCCCGGCCGAGGCGCGTCTCTTCCTCGACGGCCCATATCGCCACGTCGGCGGCGCGGTCAACTTCGCGTTCGAGGGCGGAGGGTCCAGGACGCTGCCGTTCGGCGCGCTCGTCCCGGTCGCCCCCGGCAAGCCCGGACGCGTGATGGTCGCGACCCGCGAGGGCGTCCGCATCGCGCCGGTCGATGACATCCGCCTCGCCGAGAGCCCGCGCCCGCTGACCCGCCGCGCCGTGCTCACGGCGGCCTTCGCCTACCTCGGCGAGCCCTACGGCTGGGGCGACCGCGACGGCGGCCGCGACTGCTCGCGCTATTTGATGGACCTGTTCGCCGGCCTCGGCCTCGCGCTGCCGCGCCACACCAGCGACCAGGCGATCGCAGGGTCATACGTGGTCGAGGTCCCGCCGGAGACCCGCGAGCCCGACCGCCTGGCAGTGCTGGACGAGCACCACCGCCGCGGCGTGCTCCTGCTGCACTTCCCCGGCCACATCATGCTCTACCTCGGCCGCGACACATCGGGCACGCCGATGGCGATCCACTCGTTCGCGGAGTACCTGGTGCCCTGCGCCGGGCGGGCCGCGGACGCGCCGGTCGGCGAGCGCGAGACCCTGCTCAAGGTCAACGGCGTGCACGTCAGTGACCTCGAGCTGGGCCGTGGGACCTCGCGCACAGCCTTCATCCAGCGGATCACGAAAATCACCGTGCTCGGCCC